>NZ_JBEZLV010000017.1:0-159487 GCF_040652335.1 Streptomyces sp. NPDC048270 | reverse complement strand
GGGACCGGGGGGCGCGAGCCCCCAAGGGTTCGGGGCAGAGCCCCAGACGGGGACCGGGGGGCGCGAGCCCCCAAGGGTTCGGGGCAGAGCCCCAGACGGGGACCGGGGGGCGCGAGCCCCCAAGGGTTCGGGGCAGAGCCCCAGGCGGGGACCGCGGGGCGGAGCCCCCCAGGGGGTTTGGGGCAGAGCCCCGGGCGGGGGCCCCGGGGCGGAGGACCGGGGGTCGGGGGGGGCCGCGCAGCGGGAGGGGGCGGGCGTTATGTGTAGAGCCGTTCCAGGACCACCGCGATGCCGTCGGACTCGTTCGACAGCGTGACCTCGTCCGCGACCGCGACCAGCTCGCGGTGGGCGTTGGCCATGGCCACCCCGTACCCGGACCACGCGAACATCGGCACGTCGTTCGGCATGTCGCCGAAGGCGATCGTCGTCGAGGCGGCCAGCCCCAGCACCTCCGCCGCCCGCGCGAGCCCACTGGCCTTGTCGATGCCCGGCGGCTGGAGCTCCACGGTGTGCTCCCCCGCCATGGTGACGTTCACCAGGTCGCCGACCACCCCCCGCGCCACCCGCGTCAGCTCGTCGTCGTCCAGGCGGGGGTGCTGGAGCAGCACCTTGTTGATCGGGGCCGACCACAGGTCCGACCGTCGCGGCACCCGTACCGTCGGCAGGTGCGGATGCCACATCCGGTAGCCCGGCCCTATCAGCATCTCCGCGTCGACCCCCTCCTGGTTGACCGCCGCGTAGACCTCGCCGATCTCCGCCTCGATCTTGCCGAGGGCCACCTCGGCCAGCCCCCGGTCCATGGAGACGGAGTGCAGCAGGCGCCCGCGCGCCGCGTCGTACACCTGCGCGCCCTGCCCGCACACCGCGAGCCCCTCGTAACCAAGGCCGTCCAGCACGTGCCGGACCTGTGGGACCGGGCGGCCGGTGACGATGATGTGCTGCGCGCCCGCGGCGCGCGCCGTGGCGAGCGCCGCGTACGAGCGGGCGGAGACGGTGTCCCCGGCGCACAGCAGAGTCCCGTCCAGGTCAGTGGCGATCAAGGCATAGGGGAGGGCGGAAGTCACGGCGCCAAGGATACGGACCCCGTTGGACAAGTCCTACAAATAGCGCCCGAATCCGGCCTCCCGAAGGCCCCACCAGCCACGTAACGTGTCAACCAGCCCCCGGGACACCCCCGGACCGCGTCGAAAGCGAGGCAGCACCCCATGCCCCAGCAGAGCCCCCTCGATGTTCCCGAGGGCGACCCGTTCGGGCCGCACAACCTCCCCTACGGCGTCTTCTCGACCGCCGGGGAAGACCGCCGCCGGATCGGCGTGCGGATCGGCGGACACGTGCTCGACGCGGGGGCGGCCGCGGCCGCGCTCGGTTCCCCGTACGCCGGGCTGCTCGGGCAGTCCTCGCTCAACCCGCTGCTGGCCGCCGGGCGCACCGCCTGGCGCGACGTGCGCCGCGCGCTGACCGCCTGGGTCACCGACCCCGGCCACCGCCCCACCGTGGAGCCGCACCTGCTGCCGCTCGACGAGGTCACGCTGCACCTGCCGTACGAGGTCGCCGACTACGTCGACTTCTACGCGAGCGAGCACCACGCCACCAACGTCGGCCGGATCTTCCGGCCCGACGGGGACGCGCTCACCCCCAACTGGAAGCACCTGCCCATCGGTTACCACGGCCGGTCGGGCACCATCGTCGTGTCCGGCACCGACGTCGTACGACCCTGCGGGCAGCGCAAGGCGCCCGCCGACCCGGCGCCCGTCTTCGGCCCGTCCGTCAAGCTCGACATCGAGGCCGAGGTCGGCTTCGTCGTCGGGACCCCCTCCGAGCTGGGCCGCCCGGTGGCGCTGGGCGAGTTCGAGGACCACGTCTTCGGGCTCTTCCTCCTCAACGACTGGTCGGCGCGCGACATCCAGGCCTGGGAGTACGTGCCGCTCGGCCCCTTCCTCGGCAAGTCCTTCGCCACCTCCGTCTCCGCCTGGGTGACCCCGCTCGAGGCCCTGGACGCGGCCCGCGTCAACCCGCCCGCCCGGGACTTCCCCCTGCTGCCCTACCTGGACGACGCCGCCGCCGACCGTCCCGGCGGCTTCGACCTGCACATCACCGTCTCCATCAACGGGACGGAGGTGGCGCAGCCGCCGTTCGCCTCGATGTACTGGACCGCCGCCCAGCAGCTCGCGCACATGACCGTCAACGGCGCCTCCCTGCGCACCGGCGACGTGTACGGCTCCGGCACCGTCAGCGGCCCCGAGACGGGCCAGCGCGGCTCGCTGCTGGAGCTGACCTGGAACGGGCGGGACGCGCTCGAACTCGCCGACGGCAAGCGCACCTTCCTGGAGGACGGGGACACCGTCACCCTCACCGCCTGGGCGCCCGGCGCCTCGGGCACCCGGGTGGGCCTCGGCGAGGTCACCGGCCGCATCGTGGGATCGCGCTAGTCCGGCATTTGGTCGGCGGGGTGGCGGATCCCTCCACCGCCCCGCCGAACCCGCAGGTCAAAGCCCCGTAGCCGCGCCGTCCGGTGGCGCAATACTGCGGCAACACCACGGCCGCCGGACCGCCGGTACGTTCCCTGCCATGCCAGCCGAACGCACTGCCGCGCACACCGTCCCGGTCGCCGCCGCGCGCCGCCGGCGACTGCGCGCGGACCAGGCGCGCCAGCTCGCCGACCTGTTGCGCCACCAGATCCTCGGCGGCGGCTTCCCCGGCGGGGTCCTCCCCCTCGAGGACGCCCTCGCCGCCGACTACGGCGCAGGCCGCAACACCGTCCGCCAGGCCCTCGACCTGCTGCGCGGCGAGCAGCTCGTGGAGCGCCGCCCCGGTGTGGGCACCGTCGTCGTGTGCGAGAAGTACCGGCACGGCCTGGACCGCCTCCAGGGCCTGGCCGAAACCCTGCACGAGCACGGGCGGGTGACCAACGAGGTCCGCACGGTCGGCGCCGTGCGCGCGCCCGCCCCGGTCGCGGGCCGCCTCGGCCTGCCCGAGCACGCCGACGTGCTCTACATCGAACGGCTGCGCCGCCTGAACGGGCTGCCGCTCTCCCTCGACCTCACCTACGTGCCGATGGACGTCGGCGCCGGACTGCTGGGCTGCGACCTGGAGAACACGGACGTCTTCCGGCTCCTCGAGCAGCTCACCGGACAGCCGCTCGGCCACGCCGAGATCACCCTCGAGGCCGTCAACGCCGACGCGCACTCGGCCGCCGTGCTGCAGGCCCCGCGCGGGGCCGCCGTCCTGATGCTGGAGCGGCTCACCCACCTGGCCGACGGCCGGCCCGTGGACCTGGAGTTCATCCGCTTCCGCGGTGACCGGATCACCATGAGCGGCCTGCTGCGCCGCTCGCTCTGACCCCTCCGACCTCCCGCACCCCTTTCCCTGGAGACAGCCATGCCCGTGGTCCCCCAGCGCGGCGACGTGCCCGTGACCATCGACGAGTCCCTGTGCATCGACGGCTGCACCCTCTGCGTCGACATGTGTCCGCTCGACTCGCTCGCGATCCGCGAGGACAACGGCAAGGCCTACATGCACGTGGACGAGTGCTGGTACTGCGGCCCGTGCGCCGCCCGCTGCCCCACCGGCGCGGTGACCGTCAACATGCCCTACCTGCTCCGGTGAAAGGTTCCGTCCCCATGCGCACCCAGGCACTCCTGCCCGCCCTCGTCCTGCTCGTGGCCCCGGCGGCCGCCGGCTGTGCGGAGGCTTCCGGGACGGCCGGCTCCCAGACGGTCACCGTGACCGTCGGCTACCAGTCCAAGACCATCAACACCGTCACCGCGGGCACGCTGCTGCGCTCCCTGGGCTACTTCGAACAGGAGCTCGCGGCGCGCGGCAAGAGGGACGGGGTCGCCTACAAGGTGGACTGGCAGGACTACGCCACCGGCGCCCCGATCACCGCCCAGATGACCGCCGGGAAGATCGACATCGGTTCGATGGGTGATTTCCCGCTCCTGATCAACGCGGCGCGCGGCCGCGAGCTGAAACAGCCCACCCGCCTCGTGTCCGTGACCGGATACAACCTGCGCGGCGGCCTCAACACCGTGGTCACCGGACCGGATTCGAAGCTGGAGTCGCTCGCCGACCTGCGCGGCAGGAAGGTGTCGACGTCCGTCGGCTCCGCGGCCGACGGAACCCTCGTACGGGCCCTGCAGCAGGCCGGGATCGACCCGGCCAAGGGCATCGAGAAGCTCAACCAGCAGCCCAGCGTGGGCGCTTCGGCGCTCCAGGCGGGCAGTGTGGACGCGCTGTCCCAGTTCGTGGCCTGGCCGGGGCAGCTGGCGCACGAGGGCCGGGCCAAGGCCCTGTACGACGGCGCCGAGCTGAACCTGCCGACCTTCCACGGGGTCACCGTGCGCGAGAAGTTCGCGCGCGAGCGGGCCGGCGTGCTGGAGGACTTCCTGCGGGCCCAGCGCAAGGCCACCGACCACCTGCGCGCCGAGCCGGTCGCGGCCGCCGAGTCCGTGGCCGAGGAGACCGGCCTGCCCGCCGAGGTCGTGTACCTGTACAACGGCGCGAACGGCATCGCGACCTTCGACCCGGCCCTGCGCCCGCAGCTGATCGACGCGCTGAAGCAGGACGTGCCGCTGCTGAAGGAGGCCAAACTGGTCTCCGACGTGGACGTGGACGGGTTCGTCGACCCCGAGCCCCTGGAGCGGGCGACGGCCGGCGCGCCGCAGTACCCGCAGGCGGCGCCCGCCCGGCCGGAGCTCTGGCTCAAGGGGCAGGCGGGCACCCGGAGCTTCGACACGCCGCGCGAGCTGCTGAAGGCCCTGCGCGGCGCGGACGTCCGGGCGGCGTACGTACCGGACGCGGTGACCGGCACCCTGTGGTTCGCGGACAAGGCCGTGTGGGTGGCGGAGGGGACGGAGCTGCGGGCGTTCGTCACCGCGGCGGGCGCGAAGTCGTACGTCGACCGGCACAAGGAGTCCGGGGCGCGGATCGTGGGCTTCGCCGAAGCCGGAGCCCTGGCGTCATGACGGCCGGGCGCCGGCTGCTGCGGGCGGCTTCGCTCGGGGCGGCGTTGCTGCTGTGGCAGGGGCTGACCTCCCTCGACGTGAACCTGTGGCTGCGCTTCGAGCAGTTCCCGACCGTGGACGAGGTGGCGGCGACCTTCGCGGAGCGGGCCCGGGCCGCGGCCTACTGGCAGGACCTGGGCTCCAGCCTGCGCCGGATCGTGACGGGCTTCGTGCTGGCCGCGGTCCTGGGGGTCGCCGCAGGCACGGCCCTGGCCCGGTCCCGGACGGCGGCCGATCTGCTGGGACCGGTCCTGGAGGTGCTGCGGCCGATCCCGGCCATCGCCCTGGTGCCGGTGGCGATCCTGCTGTTCCCCTCCAACGAGCAGGGGATCGTCTTCATCACCTGCGCGGCCGCCTTCTTCCCCGTGCTGGTCTCGACGCGGCACGCGGTGCGGGCGCTGACGCCGGTGTGGGAGGAGGCGGTGCTGACCATGGGCGGCGGCCGGCTGCGGATCCTGTTCTCCGTGGTGCTGCCCGGCGCCCTGCCCGGCATCTTCGGGGGGCTGTCGGTGGGCATCGGGGTGTCGTGGATCTGCGTGATCTCGGCCGAGATGATCTCCGGCGAGTACGGGGTCGGCTACCGCACCTGGCAGGACTACACGGTGGTGGACTACCCCGGCGTCTTCGTCGGCATGGCCACCATCGGGGCGCTGGGCTGGCTGACCTCCACGGCGGTGGAGCGCACGGGCCGCCGCCTGACGCACTGGCTCCCCTCGGGCGCCGCACAGGGCCCGGCCCGGCCGACGCCGCCGGCCCGCCCGGCAGCCCCGGCCTCCTCGGCCCGCCCGGCCTTCCCGGCCCGCCCGGCCTTCCCGGCCCGCCCGGCCAAGCCCCAGGGCGCGTCCCCGTCCCCGACCCGAGAGGTGACCCCGTCATGAGTGCGACCGATGTCGTGACCGGCCCCGCCGCCCCCACCGCCGCCCGCGGGGCCCGGCTCGCGCTGCGCGGGGCGCGGCTCGGCCACCGGGGGGCCGTGGTGCTCGACGGGTTCGACCTCGCGGTCGAAGCCGGCGAGGTGCTGACGGTCGTCGGCCCCTCCGGATGCGGCAAGTCCACGCTGCTGCGCACGCTGGCCGGGCTGCTGCCCCCGCTGGGCGGCACGGTCGAACAGGACGGGCGGCCCCTGACCGGCCCGGACGCCGACCGGGCCCTGGTCTTCCAGGACGACGCCCTGCTCCCCTGGCGCACCGTCCGCGCCAACGTGGAACTCCCCCTGGCTATCGGGCCCTCCCGCACCGGCCGGGCCGAACGGCGGCGGATCGCCGGGCAATGGCTGGACCGCGTGGGCCTCGCCGGCCACGCCGGACGGCTGCCGCACCAGCTCTCCGGCGGGCAGCGCCAGCGCGTGCAGCTGGCCCGCGCCCTCGTCGCGCGCCCCCGCGCCGTCCTCATGGACGAACCGTTCGGGGCGCTCGACGCCCAGACCCGCGCCGGGATGCAGGACCTCCTCGTCGACGTCCTCGCCGGTACCGCGGCGACCGTCGTCTTCGTCACCCACGACGTGGACGAGGCGCTGTTCCTCGGCGACCGCGTCGCCCTGCCGGCCACCGGCGAGGTGCTCACCGTCCCGCGGCCGCGCCGCCGGGACGCCGACCACTCCGCGCTCCGGCAGCAGATCATCAACTCACTCTGAAGGGCCGCACCATGGACCTCCCCGTGATGGACATCCCCGCGATCGGCGACGCCGAGGAACTCTCCTGCGACGTCCTCGTCATCGGCGGAGGCACGGCCGGCACGATGGCCGCGCTCACCGCCGCCGAGCGCGGGGCGCGGGTGCTGCTCCTGGAGAAGGCGCACGTCCGCCACTCCGGCGCCCTGGCCATGGGCATGGACGGGGTCAACAACGCCGTCGTCCCCGGCCGCGCCGAGCCCGACGACTACGTCGCCGAGATCACCCGCGCCAACGACGGGATCGTCGACCAGTCGACGGTCCGGCAGACCGCCACCCGCGGGTTCGCGATGGTGCAGCGCCTGGAGTCGTACGGGGTGAAGTTCGAGAAGGACGAGCACGGCGAGTACGCGGTGCGCCAGGTCCACCGCTCGGGCTCCTACGTCCTGCCGATGCCCGAGGGCAAGGACGTCAAGAAGGTCCTCTACCGGCAGCTGCGACGGCGCGAGATGCGCGAGCGGATCCGGATCGAGAACCGGGTGATGCCGGTGCGGGTGCTCACCTCGCCCGAGGACGGCCGGGCGATCGGGGCCGCGGCCTTCAACACCCGCACCGGCGGCTTCGTGACCGTGCGGGCCGGGGCCGTGATCCTGGCGACCGGCCCCTGCGGGCGCCTGGGACTGCCGGCCTCCGGCTATCTCTACGGCACCTACGAGAACCCGACCAACGCGGGCGACGGCTACGCCATGGCCTACCACGCGGGCGCCGCGCTGACCGGGATCGAGTGCTTCCAGATCAATCCGCTGATCAAGGACTACAACGGGCCGGCCTGCGCGTACGTCGCGAACCCGTTCGGCGGCTACCAGGTCAACCGGCACGGCGAGCGGTTCGTCGACTCCGACTACTGGTCGGGGCAGATGATGGCGGAGTTCGCCGCCGAACTCGCCTCGGACCGGGGGCCGGTGTACCTCAAGCTCAGCCACCTCCCGGAGGAGTCGGTGGCCTCCCTCGAATCGATCCTGCACACCACCGAGCGGCCGACGCGCGGCACCTTCCACGCGGGGCGCGGGCACGACTACCGCACGCACGACATCGAGATGCACATCTCGGAGATCGGGCTGTGCGGGGGCCACTCCGCGTCGGGCGTGCGCGTGGACGACCACGCCCGGACCACCGTGCCCCGGCTGTACGCGGCCGGAGACCTGGCCGCGGTGCCGCACAACTACATGATCGGGGCCTTCGTCTTCGGGGACCTGGCGGGGGCGGACGCCGCCGGCCACACCGCGTACGAGGGGCCCCTGCCCGCCGACCAGCTCGCGGCGGCGCACGAGCTGGTCTACCGGCCGCTGCGCCACCCGGACGGGCCGCCGCAGCCGCAGGTGGAGTACAAACTGCGGCGGTTCGTGAACGACTACGTGGCCCCGCCGAAGACGGGCGCGAGGCTGTCGCTGGCCGTGGCGGCCTTCGACCGGATGGCCGGCGAGATCGCGGAGATGGGCGCGACCACGGCCCACGAGCTGATGCGGTGCGCGGAGGTGTCCTTCATCCGGGACTGCGCGGAGATGGCGGCCCGCGCCTCGCTCGCCCGTACGGAGTCCCGCTGGGGCCTCTACCACGAGCGCCTGGACCACCCGGAGCGGGACGACGAGGACTGGCTGTACCACCTGGACCTGCGCAAGTCGCCCTCGGGAGCGATGGAGTTCACCGCCCGGCCGGTGGAGCCGTACCTGGTCCCGGTGGACGAGTTCACCCCGCAGGGCGGCCCGGAACGCCACCTGGGCGAGGTCGCCCTCCCCCAGGTCGCCAAGGCCGCCCCCACACCACCACCGGCACGGCCGACGCATGTCCCCGCCCCTCCCCGGGCCGAGGCCCCGACGCGCGCCGGCGCGGCGGACCCGGGGGCCGGAACCGGGGCGGCCGGGGCCGGAGTCGCAGAGGCCGGCGCCGCCGGGGGCGCAGTCGACGGTGCCGGAACCGGAGACGCCGGCGCGGGTGTCGCCGTAGCCGGAGCCGTCGCGGCCGAGGGCGCCCGCAGCGGAGCCGGCGCGGCGGAGAGCGACCGGGACCACGGCACCCCGGGCGGAGCCGTCGAGGCGGAGCCGGCGGGGCGGGAGGGGGCCGCGTTGATACTCGAGCTGCTGGCGCTGGTCGAGGAGGCGCCCGGCCTCGGTGAGCTGAGGCCCTACCTCGGCTCCGCGGATCCGGCGGTGCGGGCCGCCGCCGTGACCGCGTTGGGCGAGACCGGGCCGGCGGGGGCCGGGCCGGTGCTCGCCGCCTGCCTCGCCGACGCGGATCGGGCCGTACGGGCCGCCGCCGCGGCCGCGTTGCGCGAGCTGCTGGAGGTGCTGCCGGCCGAGCCCGAGCTGGGCGCCAGGCTGCGCGCCGCCCTCGCCGTGCCCGACCCGGCGGTGCGCTCGGCCGCGCTCGAAGCCCTGCGCGCCCTGCGCCTGGGCGACGCCGGCCTGTACGCCGCCGCGTTGGCCGACGCCGTCCCCGAGGTCCGCATCCACGCCGTGCGGGCCCTGGTCTCGGTGGACGCGGCCCGGGCGCTGGCCGCGGCCGCGGCGGACCCGGCCCGCGAGGTCCGGGTGGCCGTGGCCAAGGGCCTCGCCTCGGTGCACGCTCCGGCCCCGGCTCCCCTGGACCCGCTGCTGGCCGACTCCGATCCGCTGGTGCGGGGCGCCGCCCTGGGGGCGCTGGCCGCCACCGGCTGCCCCGGGCGGTACGCCGAGACCGCCGTGGCGGCCCTGGCCGATCCCGCCTGGCAGGTCCGGGCGGGTGCGGCCGCCGCCCTGTCGGCCGCGGCTCCCGCAGCGGCCGTACCGGCCCTCGCCGGGGCCCTGGCCGACACCAACGCCGACGTCCGCAAGGCCGCGGTCCTCGCGCTGCTCGCCCACCGGGAGGCCGACGCGGCGCGGGCGGCCCTCGCCACGGCGGTCGCCGACCCGGACGCGGACGTCCGCGCGTACGCCGCCCGGGCGGCCTGACCGGCCCCGACCGGCCTGCCGTCCCGGTGGACCGCGGGCCGTGGGTGATGCTCCTGGGGCCTCGACCCGACGATCCAGGAGTCCCCGTATGGCCTCTCGTACCGGCATGCTCGTCCTGGCCCTCGCCGCCGCGGCGGCCCTCACCGCCCCGGCGGTCCCCGCCGCGGCCACCCCCGGCCCGCACACCGGCTCCGCCCCGCTCACCGGCCCGCACGCCGGCCGCGCCACCGGCACCGGCACCGGCCCCCGCTCCGGACCGGCCGCCCTGGCCGACCTCACCCGGGCGGCGCTGTCGAGCTCCCGCTACCTGCGGGAACCGGCCGCGACCGCCGCCGGGTACGTCCCCGACCGGTACTGCGTAGCCGACCCGGCCGGCGGCGGGGCCGTGGGCTACCCGCACTTCAACCACGCCTACGACGACTCCCTCGACCCCGCGAAGCCCGCGGCCCTGCTCTACGAGGACGACGCGTCGGGCCGGCGCAGGCTGGTGGCCCTCGAATGGGTCGTCATGGACCGGGACGGCAAGGTCGAGACGGACGACGACCGGCCGAGCCTCTTCGGCCAGCCCTTCAAGGGACCGATCCCCGGCCGCTTCAAGGGCCAGAAGGTCCACTACGCCCTGCACGTCTGGCTCTGGAAGCCCAACCCCGCCGGTCTGTTCGCCACGTTCAACCCGGACCTGCGCTGCCGCCCGGGCACGACCCGTCCCTGACCCCCCGTTCGGAGGCGCGCCGCGTGCACCGGCCGGGGGCCGCCGGGAAGGTGGACGAAAGCCCCCGAACGGCAGGAGCCCCCATGTCCGCCCGTACTCACAAGGCTGCCCTGATCTGTGCGGTCGCCGCGTCGCTCGGCCTGGCCGCCCTGGCCCCGGCCCACGGCGTCGAAGGACCCGCGCCCGACCCGCGCGACCAGAAGGCGATGGCGGACATGGCGACCGCGATCAAGGTGACGGCCAAGTACGTGGACGAGCGGGCAGCGATCAAGGACGGGTACGTCCCGCACGGCAAGGAGTGCATGGCCAACCCGTTCGGCGTGGGCGCCATGGGCTACCACTACGTCAAGGCGGCCTACTGGGGTTCGAAGGACCCGAGCAAGCCGACCGCGCTCCTCTACAGCGCCGAGAAGGACCGCGACGGCCGCCGCAAGCTCCAGGCCGTGGAGTGGATGTCCACGGACCGCGACCAGGACCTGAAGACCGCCGACGACCGGCCGAGCATGTTCGGGCTCCCCTTCGACGGGCCGATGCCCGGCCACTGGACGGGCATGCCCAAGCACTACGACCTCCACATGTGGGCGTACGAGAAGAACCCGGCCGGCCGCTTCCACAACTGGAACCCGAACATCAAGTGCTCGGGGCATATGACTCACCCGTAGGGGCGGCTTCTCGCGGGAACCCCGGCGATACGCTGGACGCACTCGCGAGACTGCGGCTCATGAGAGCACGGATGAACCCGGAACACAGCTGGCCGATCCCGCCCGCGGGCAGCGTCGCGAGTTCACGATCGACATCGATGAACGCAACACCGGCATCTTCCACGACCGGCTCAAGGTCACGGTCCCCTTCCCCATCGACGTGGACCTCACCGAGATCGCGGCGAAACGCAGGAGCGCCGAGTAGCACGATGGGCCCGGCTCCCCCCAGGGGAGCCGGGCCCATCTCCGTCACGCGGACAGGTCAGCGCACGAACGTGCTCGCCTGACCCGCCAGGTCCAGGAAGTACTGCGGGGCCACGCCCAGGACCACGGTCACGGCGACGCCCACCGCGATCGTCGTCATCGTCAGCGGCGAGGGGACGGCCACCGTCGGGCCGTCGGCCTTCGGCTCGCTGAAGAACATCAGGACGATCACCCGGATGTAGAAGAACGCGGCGATCGCGGACGAGATCACACCGACCACGACCAGCGCCCCGGCGCCGCCCTCCGCCGCCGCCTTGAACACGGCGAACTTGCCCGCGAAGCCGGACGTCAGCGGAATGCCGGCGAAGGCCAGCAGGAACACCGCGAACACCGCCGCGGTCAGCGGCGACCGGCGGCCCAGGCCCGCCCACTTCGACAGGTGCGTCGCCTCCCCGCCCGCGTCGCGCACCAGCGTGACCACCGCGAAGGCGCCGATCGTCACGAAGGAGTAGGCGCCCAGGTAGAAGAGCACGGAGGAGACCCCCTCCGCCGAGGTCGCGATCACACCGGCCAGGATGAAGCCCGCGTGCGCGATCGAGGAGTAGGCGAGCAGCCGCTTGACATCGGTCTGCGTCACGGCGATCACCGCGCCCGCCAGCATCGTGACGATGGCGACGCCCCACATCACCGGCCGCCAGTCCCAGCGCAGGCCGGGCAGGACCACGTAGAGCAGCCGCAGCAGGGCGCCGAACGCGGCGACCTTCGTCGCCGCCGCCATGAAGCCGGTGACCGGGGTCGGGGCGCCCTGGTAGACGTCCGGGGTCCACATGTGGAAGGGCACCGCGCCGACCTTGAAGAGCAGGCCCATCAGGATCAGTGCCCCGCCGATCAGCAGCAGCACGTCGTTGCCCATGGTGTCGGCCAGCGCCGGGTCGATCTTCGCGACCGTGCCGTCCACCACGTCGGCGATCGCCGCGTACGAGACCGAGCCCGCGTACCCGTAGAGCAGCGCGATGCCGAAGAGGAGGAAGGCGGAGGAGAACGCGCCCAGCAGGAAGTACTTGACCGCGGCCTCCTGCGACATCAGCCGCTGGCGGCGGGCGAGGGCGCAGAGCAGGTACAGCGGGAGGGAGAAGACCTCCAGCGCGATGAACAGCGTCAGCAGGTCGTTGGCCGCCGGGAAGATCAGCATGCCGGCGATCGCGAACAGCGCCAGCGGGAAGACCTCGGTGGTGGTGAACCCGGCCTTGACGGCTTCCTTCTCGCTGTCGCTGCCCGGGACGGACGCCGCCTGGGCGGCGAAGGAGTCCACCCGGTTGCCGTGCGCGGCCGGGTCGAGGCGCCGCTCGGCGAAGGTGAACACGGCGACGATCGAGGCCAGCAGGATGGTGCCCTGCAGGAACAGCGCCGGACCGTCCACCGCGATCGCGCCCATCGCCGCGATGTGCGCCTTGGTGGACCCGTACCCGCCGGCCGCGAGGCCGACGACCGCCGCGAAGGCCGAGGCCAGCGCGGCGACGGAGAGGAACACCTGCACGTAGTAGCGGGACTTGCGCGGTACGAACGCCTCCACGAGGATCCCGAGGATCGCCGCGCCCACCACGATCAGCGTGGGCGCGAGCTGCGCGTACTCGATGACCGGCGCCGGGATCCGGTCGACCGGCGCCTCGGCCGCCAGCGGCCACAGGCTGTGGGCGGAAGTCAGTGTGCTCACTTCGCCGCCTCCACTTCAGGTGCGGGGTCGGTCTGCTTCACGTCCGACATGGTGTGCTCCACCGCCGGGTTGACGATGTCGGTCAGCACCTTCGGGTACACGCCCAGGCCGATCAGCAGCGCGATCAGCGGGGCGACCACCAGCACCTCCCGCAGGCGCAGGTCCGGCATGGTGCGGACCTCCTCCTTGACGGGGCCGGTCATCGTACGCTGGTAGAGCACCAGCGTGTAGAGCGCGGCCAGCACGATGCCGATGGTGGCGATGATGCCGACGACCGGGTACCGGGCGAAGGTGCCGACCAGGACCAGGAACTCACTGACGAAGGGCGCGAGCCCGGGCAGCGAGAGGGTGGCGAGGCCGCCGATGAGGAAGGTGCCGGCGAGGACCGGGGCCACCTTCTGCACGCCGCCGTAGTCGGCGATGAGCCGCGAGCCGCGCCGCGAGATCAGGAAGCCGGCCACCAGCATCAGGGCCGCCGTCGAGATGCCGTGGTTGACCATGTAGAGCGTCGCACCGGACTGGCCCTGGGAGGTCATCGCGAAGATGCCCAGGATGATGAACCCGAAGTGCGAGATGGAGGCGTAGGCGACCAGCCGCTTGATGTCGCGCTGCCCGACCGCGACCAGCGCGCCGTAGACGATGCTGATCAGGGCCAGCACCAGGATCACCGGCGTGGCCCACTTGCTGGCCTCGGGGAAGAGGCCGAGGCAGAAGCGGAGCATCGCGAAGGTGCCGACCTTGTCGACGACCGCGGTGATCAGCACGGCGACCGGGGCGGTCGCCTCGCCCATCGCGTTCGGCAGCCAGGTGTGCAGCGGCCACAGCGGGGCCTTCACCGCGAAGGCGAAGAAGAACCCGAGGAACAGGAGCCGCTCGGTGTTGGTCGCCATGTCGAGCGTGCCCGCGGCGCGGGCGGCGGTGATCTCCTGGAGCGAGAAGTTCCCGGCGACCACGTACAGCCCGATGACGGCGGCCAGCATGATCAGGCCGCCGGCCAGGTTGTAGAGGAGGAACTTGACCGCCGCGTACGAGCGCTGCGCGGCCGCGTTCTCCTCGGAGCCGGAGTGGGCCCGGTCCCCGAAGCCGCCGATGAGGAAGTACATCGGGATGAGCATGGCTTCGAAGAAGATGTAGAAGAGGAAGACGTCGGTGGCCTCGAAGGAGATGATCACCATCGCCTCGACCAGCAGGATCAGGGCGAAGAAGCCCTGGGTCGGCCGCCAGCGGGTGGAGCTGGTCTCCAGCGGGTCGGCGTCGTGCCAGCCCGCCGCGATCACGAAGGGGATCAGGAGCGCGGTGAGCCCGATGAGCACCACCCCGATCCCGTCCACGCCCAGCTCGTAGCGGACCCCGAAGTCGGCGATCCAGGAGCGGGATTCGGTGAGCTGGTAGCGGTCGCCGCCGGGCTCGAAGCGGATCGCGACGAGCACGGCCAGGGCCAGGGTCGCCAGCGAGAAGAGCAGCGCGAGCCATTTGGCGGCGGTCCGCCGGGCGGCCGGGACGGCCGCCGTCAGGATCGCTCCGACCGCGGGGACCGCGGCCGTCAGCGTCAGAAGCGGGAAACTCATCTCACACCGCCCTCATCAGCAGGGTCGCGGCGATGAGGATCGCCGTGCCCCCGAACATCGAGACCGCGTAGCTGCGGGCGTAGCCGTTCTGCAGCTTGCGCAGCCGGCCGGACAGTCCGCCGACCGAGGCGGCCGTACCGTTGACCACCCCGTCGACCAGGCTGTGGTCGACGTACACGAGGGAGCGGGTCAGGTGCTCCCCGCCGCGCACCAGCACGACGTGGTTGAACTCGTCCTGCAGGAGGTCCCGCCGGGCCGCCCGGGTGAGGACCGAGCCCCGCGGGGCGACGACCGGGACGGGCCGCCGGCCGTACATCGCCCAGGCGGTGCCGACGCCGATGACGAGGACGACCATGGTCGCCGCGGTCACCGTCAGGGCGCTGACCGGCGGGTGGCCGTGCTCGTAGCCGGTGACGGGCTCGAGCCACTTCAGGAACCGCTCGCCGATCTCGAAGAACCCGCCCGCGAAGACCGAGCCGAAGGCCAGGATGATCATCGGGATGGTCATGGACTTCGGGGACTCGTGCGGGTGGGGCTCGTGCCCGTCCGCGTCCGGCTGCCAGCGCTTCTCGCCGAAGAAGGTGAGGAGCATGACGCGGGTCATGTAGAAGGCGGTGATGCCGGCGCCGAGCAGCGCGACCCCGCCGAGGATCCAGCCCTGGGTGCCGCCCTTGGCGAAGGCCGCCTCGATGATCATGTCCTTGGAGAAGAACCCGGACAGGCCCGGAAAGCCGATGATCGCGAGGTAGCCCAGGCCGAAGGTCACGAAGGTGACCGGCATGTACTTCCTCAAGGCCCCGTACTTGCGCATGTCGACCTCGTCGTTCATCCCGTGCATCACGGAACCCGCACCGAGGAAGAGTCCGGCCTTGAAGAAGCCGTGCGTGACCAGGTGCATGATCGCGAAGACGTAGCCAATGGGGCCGAGGCCCGCCGCCAGGATCATGTAGCCGATCTGGGACATCGTCGACCCGGCGAGCGCCTTCTTGATGTCGTCCTTCGCGCAACCGACGATCGCACCGAAGAGCAGCGTGACCGCACCCACGATGGTGACCACGAGTTGGGCGTCGGGCGCCGCGTTGAAGACGGCGCCGGAGCGGACGATCAGGTACACGCCCGCGGTCACCATGGTCGCCGCGTGGATCAGGGCCGAGACCGGGGTCGGGCCCTCCATCGCGTCACCGAGCCAGGACTGCAGCGGCACCTGGGCCGACTTGCCGCAGGCCGCCAGCAGGAGCATCAGGCCGATCGCCGTCAGGGTGCCTTCGGAAGTCTCCCCCACCGCGCCGAGCACCGGCCCGAAGGCGAAGGTCCCGAAGGTGGTGAACATCAGCATGATGGCGATCGACAGGCCCATGTCGCCGACCCGGTTGACCAGGAAGGCCTTCTTCGCGGCCGTGGCCGCGCTGGGCTTGTGCTGCCAGAAGCCGATCAGGAGGTACGAGGCGAGGCCCACGCCCTCCCAGCCGAAGTACAGCAGCAGGTAGTTGTCGGCGAGGACCAGCAGCAGCATGGCCGCGACGAACAGGTTGAGGTAGCCGAAGAAGCGGCGGCGGCGCTCGTCGTGCTCCATGTACCCGATCGAGTACACGTGGATGAGCGTGCCCACCCCGGAGATCAGCAGGACGAAGGTCATCGACAGCTGGTCCAGCTGGAAGGCCAGGTCGGCCTGGAAGCCCTCGACCGGGATCCAGGTGAACAGCCGCTGGTGCAGGGTCCGGTCGTCGGCGCCGCGCCCCAGCATGTCGGCGAAGAGCACGGCGCCGATGCCGAAGGAGACGGCCGCGAGCAGGGTGCCGATCCAGTGGCCGGTCTTGTCGAGGCGCCGGCCGCCGCACAGCAGCACCGCCGCTCCCAGCAGGGGCGCCGCCACCAGCAGCGCAATCAGATTCTCCACTGTGAACGCCCCTTACAGCTTCATCAGGCTGGCGTCGTCGACCGAGGCCGAGTGGCGGGTACGGAACAGCGACACGATGATCGCGAGGCCCACCACGACCTCCGCGGCGGCGACGACCATCGTGAAGAAGGCGATGATCTGGCCGTCGAGGTTGCCGTGCATCCGCGAGAAGGCGACGAAGGCGAGGTTGCAGGCGTTGAGCATCAGCTCGACGCACATGAACAGCACGATCGCGTTCTTGCGGATCAGTACTCCGGCCGCGCCGATGGTGAACAGCAGGGCGGCCAGGTAGAGGTAGTTGACCGGATTCACTTCGAGGCCTCCTCACGGCCGAGGCGCTCCGAGGAGGCCTGCTCCAGTGCCTTGAGGTCGGACAGCGCCTCGGCGGAGACGTCCCGGATCTGGCCGCGGGCGCGCAGGGTCTTGCTGACCGTCAGCTCGGACGGGGTGCCGTCCGGCAGCAGGCCGGCGACGTCCACGGCGTTGTGCCGGGCGTAGACGCCGGGCGCGGGCAGCGGCGGGAGCTGGACGCCCTCGCGGACGCGGCGCTCGGCCAGTTCGCGCTGGGTGGCGGCCCGTTCGGTGCGCTCGCGGTGGGTGAGCACCATCGCGCCGACGGCCGCGGTGATCAGCAGCGCACCGGTGATCTCGAAGGCGAAGACGTACTTGGTGAAGATCAGCTGGGCCAGGCCCTCGACGTGCCCGGCGGAGTTGATCCTGCCGAGTCCGTTGAAGTGGGTGAGCCCGGCGTTGCCGATGCCGGCGATCAGCAGGATGCCGAAGCCGAGCCCGCACAGGACGGCCAGCCAGCGCTGCCCCTTGATGGTCTCCTTCAGGGAGTCGGCGGCGGTGACGCCGACGAGCATGACCACGAAGAGGAAGAGCATCATGATCGCGCCGGTGTAGACGATGACCTGGACGACGCCCAGGAAGTACGCCCCGTTGGCGAGGTAGAAGACGGCCAGGATGATCATCGTCCCGGCCAGGCTGAGGGCGCTGTGCACGGCCTTCTTCATCAGGATCGTGGCCAGCGCGCCGATGACGGCGACCGTGCCGAGGACCCAGAACTGGACCGCCTCACCGGTGGAGGTGAGCGAGGTGGCGGCCGCGGCGAGCGAGGCGCTCATCGTCCGATCACCTCCTGCGAGGCGGGCTCGGCGGGGCCGAAGTCGGAGGCCGCCTCCTGCGGGGCCTGCTCCCCCTCGGACGTCGCCGTCTGCCGGACCGTCCCCGGGGCGGCCCCCGTCACCAGGCCGCGGTAGTAGTCCGTGTCCTCCGTGCCGGGGAACATCTCGTGCGGCGCCTCGACCATGCCCTCGGTGAGCCCGGCGAGCAGCTGCTCCTTGGTGTAGATGAGCGACTCGCGGCTGGAGTCGGCCAGTTCGAACTCGTTCGTCATGGTCAGGGCCCTCGTGGGGCACGCCTCGACGCACAGCCCGCACAGGATGCAGCGGGCGTAGTTGATCTGGTAGACCCGGCCGTACCGCTCGCCCGGGGAGTAGCGCTCCTCCTCGGTGTTGTCCGCGCCCTCCACGTAGATGGCGTCGGCGGGACAGGCCCAGGCGCACAGCTCGCACCCGATGCACTTCTCCAGGCCGTCGGGGTGCCGGTTGAGCTGGTGGCGCCCGTGGAAGCGCGGGGCGGTGGTCTTCTGCTGCTCCGGGTACTGCTCGGTGAGGCGCTTCTTGAACATGGCCTTGAAGGTCACGCCGAAGCCGGCAACCGGGTTCTGCCACTTCTCGTTCGGGTCGGTGTCAGCCATTCTCAGCACCCTCCTCTCGGTCACTCTCAGTATTCGCGCCGCCACTGACAATCAGCTCCCGCTCGCTCCGCGGCCGTCGGCGCGGTACGGGTGCCAGGTGCTGGCCGGGCTTGGGCGGTACGGGGAACCCGCCCGCGAGCGGGTCGAAGGGCGCGGCCGCGGCGGCCTTGCCGGCCGCCGCGGCGGCCGCCTTCTCGCGTTTGTCGCGGAACAGGTCCGCGATGAAGGAGAGGAGCAGGATCGCCACGACGGCGCCGCCGACGTAGAGGACGATCTGGCTGAAGTCGTAACTCTCGTTGCGCAGCGCCCGCACGGTCGCGACCAGCATCAGCCAGACCACGGAGACCGGGATCAGGACCTTCCAGCCGAGCTTCATCAGCTGGTCGTAGCGCACGCGCGGCAGCGTGCCGCGCAGCCAGATGAAGAAGAAGAGCAGCAGCTGCACCTTGAGGACGAACCAGAGCATCGGCCACCAGCCGTGGTTCGCGCCCTCCCAGTAGGTGGAGATCGGCGCCGGGGCCCGCCAGCCGCCCAGGAAGAGGGTGACCGACACCGCCGAGACGGTGACCATGTTGACGTACTCGGCGAGCATGAACAGCGCGAACTTGATGGACGAGTACTCGGTGTTGAAGCCGCCGACCAGGTCGCCCTCGGACTCCGGCATGTCGAAGGGGGCGCGGTTGGTCTCGCCGACCATCGTGACGACGTAGATGATGAAGGAGACCGGCAGCAGGACGATGTACCAGCGGTCGGCCTGGGCCTCCACGATCGCCGAGGTCGACATCGACCCGGAGTAGAGGAAGACCGAGGCGAAGGCGGCGCCCATCGCGATCTCGTAGGAGATCATCTGCGCGCAGGAGCGCAGGCCGCCGAGGAGCGGGTAGGTCGAGCCGGAGGACCAGCCGGCCAGCACGATGCCGTAGATGCCGACCGAGGCCACCGCGAGGACGTAGAGCATCGCGATGGGCAGGTCGGTCAGCTGCATCGTGGTGCGCTGGCCGAAGATGGAGACCTCGTTGCCCGAGGGGCCGAAGGGGATCACCGCGATGGCCATGAAGGCCGGGATCGCCGCGATGATCGGGGCCAGGACGTAGACCACCTTGTCGGCCCGCTTGACGATGACGTCTTCCTTCAGCATCAGCTTGACGCCGTCGGCGAGCGACTGGAGCAGGCCCCAGGGGCCGTGCCGGTTGGGGCCGATGCGCAGCTGCATCCAGGCGACGACCTTGCGCTCCCACACGATGGAGAAGAGCACGGTCACCATCAGGAAGGCGAAGCAGAACACCGCCTTGACGACGACGAGCCACCAGACGTCCCTGCCGAACAGGGTCAGGTCCTCGGCGGCAAGCTGTACCGCGTTCACGCGCCCACCTCCATGGTGGTGTCGCCGGTGCCGGCCGGGCTCGCGGGGCCGATCCGGACGAGGGTGCCCGGGCGGGCCCCGGTGTCGGCGAGGACCCCGGACCCGGTGGAGTTCAGCGGGAGCCAGACCACGCGGTCGGGCATCTCGGTGATCCGCAGGGGCAGTTCCACGGAGCCGGCCGGGCCGGTGACCGCGAGGACGTCCCCGTTCTTGACGCCCGTCTCGGCCGCCGTGGCCGCCGAGAGCCGGGCGCTCGCCTCGTGCCGGGTGCCGGCCAGGGCTTCGTCGCCCTCCTGGAGCCTGCCCTGGTCGAGGAGGAGCCGGTGGCCCGCGAGGACCGCCTCGCCGGCGCCCGGGCGGGGCAGCGGCACGGTGTCCGCGGATTGCCGGGCGGCGCGCTCCCCGGCCCAGCCGCCGAGCCCGTCGAGCTCGCGGCGTACGGCGTGCACGTCGGGCAGCGCGATCGGCCGGTCGGCGGCGTCGGCCAGCATGTGCAGCACGCGGGCGTCGGCCGGGGCCAGCCGGCGGGTCATCTGGTCGGGCTTGAGCGCGGCCTCGAACGGCCGGACCCTGCCTTCCCAGTTGATGAAGGCGCCCGCCTTCTCGGCCACGGCGGCGACCGGGAAGACCACGTCCGCGTGCTCGGTGACCTCGCTGGGCCGCAGCTCCAGACAGACCACGAAGGCCTCCTGGAGGGCGGTCCGCGCGCGGGCCGGGTCCGGCAGGTCCGCGACCTCAACGCCGGCCACCACCAGGGCGGACAGCTCGCGGGTGGCCGCGGCCTCGACGATCTGGCCGGTGTCGCGGCCGTAGCGGTGCGGGAGTTCGTCCAGGCCCCAGGCGGTGGCGACCTCGTCGCGGGCCCGCGGGTCGGTGGCCGGGCGGCCGCCGGGCAGCAGGGACGGCAGCGCGCCCGCCTCGACGGCGGCCCGCTCACCGGCCCGGCGCGGGATCCACACCAGCGTCGCCCCGGTCGCGGCGGCCGCCCGTACGGCGGCGGTCAGCGCGCCCGGCACCCCGGCGAGGCGCTCCCCGACGACGATGACCGCGCCGCTCTGGCGCAGTGCGTCGGCGGCGGCCGCGCCGCCCGCCTCCAGGCCGGTCCGGGAGGCGAGTGCGTCCAGCCACTCGGGCTCGGTGCCGGGGGCGGCGGCCAGCAGGGTGCCGCCCGCCTTCTCCAGGCCGCGGGTGGCGAAGGGGGCCAGGGCGAAGGTCCGTTGCTTGTGCTTGCGGTGGGCCTTGCGCAGCCGTAGGAAGACCCCGGGGGCCTCCTCCTCGGACTCGATGCCGGCGAGCAGGACGGCGGGCGCCGCCTCCAGCGCGGTGTACGTGACCCCGCGGCCTCCCCCAGCCTCCGGCCGGGAGGTGCCCCCAAGGTCCTTGCCGGTCCCGGCCACGGTGGCGGCCAGGAAGTCGGCCTCCTCCGCGCTGTGGACCCGGGCCCGGAAGTCGATGTCGTTGGTGTCCAGGACCACCCGCGCGAACTTGGCGTACGCGTAGGCGTCCTCGATGGTGAGCCGTCCGCCGGTCAGCACCCCGGCCCGGCCGCGCGCCCCGGCGAGACCGGCGGCCGCGGCCTCCAGCGCCTCGGGCCAGCTCGCCGGCTCCAGGACCCCGGCGGCGCTGCGCACCAGCGGGGTCGTGAGCCGGTCGCGCTGCTGCGCGTACCGGAACCCGAAGCGGCCCTTGTCGCAGATCCACTCCTCGTTGACCTCGGGGTCCTCCGCGGCCAGCCGGCGCAGCACCTTGCCGCGTCGGTGGTCGGTCCGGGTCGCGCAGCCGCCCGCGCAGTGCTCGCACACGCTCGGGGAGGAGACGAGGTCGAAGGGGCGGGAGCGGAACCGGTACGCGGCGGAGGTGAGGGCGCCGACGGGGCAGATCTGGATGGTGTTGCCGGAGAAGTACGACTCGAAGGGGTCGTCCTCGCCGGTGCCGACCTGCTGGAGCGCGCCGCGCTCCAGCAGCTCGATCATCGGGTCGCCGGCGATCTCGTTGGAGAAGCGGGTGCAGCGGGCGCAGAGCACGCACCGCTCGCGGTCCAGCAGCACCTGGGTGGAGATCGGGACCGGCTTCTCGTAGGTGCGCTTCCTGCCTTCGAACCGGGATTCGGCGTTGCCGTGCGACATCGCCTGGTTCTGCAGCGGGCACTCGCCGCCCTTGTCGCAGACCGGGCAGTCCAGCGGGTGGTTGATGAGCAGCAGCTCCATCACACCGCGCTGGGACTTGTCGGCGACCTCGGAGGTGAGCTGGGTCTTGACGACCATGCCGTCGGTGCAGGTGATGGTGCAGGAGGCCATCGGCTTGCGCTGGCCCTCGACCTCGACGATGCACTGGCGGCAGGCGCCGGCCGGGGAGAGCAGGGGGTGGTCGCAGAACCGGGGGATCTCGATGCCCAGCTGCTCGGCGGCCCGGATGACCAGGGTGCCCTTGGGGACCGACAGCTCGACGCCGTCGATGGTCAGCGACACCAGGTCCTGCGGTGGCACCGCGGCTTCCCCGCCACCGGCGGGAGCGTTCGTGGTGACGGTCATGCGTTCACCTCCGTGTCAGCCCAGAGGGTCGACTTCCTGGGGTCGAAGGGGCAGCCCTTGCCCGTGATGTGCTGCTCGTACTCCGCGCGGAAGTACTTGAGCGAGGAGAAGATGGGGCTGGCGGCGCCGTCGCCGAGCGCGCAGAAGGACTTGCCGTTGATGTTGTCGGCGATGTCGTTCAGCTTGTCGAGGTCGGACATGACGCCCTTGCCGGCCTCGATGTCGCGCAGCAGCTGGACCAGCCAGTAGGTGCCCTCGCGGCAGGGCGTGCACTTGCCGCAGGACTCGTGGGCGTAGAACTCGGTCCACCGGGTCACGGCCCGCACCACGCAGGTCGTCTCGTCGAAGCACTGGAGCGCCTTGGTGCCGAGCATCGAGCCGGCCGCGCCCACGCCCTCGTAGTCCAGAGGGACGTCGAGGTGCTCGTCGGTGAACATGGGGGTGGAGGAGCCGCCCGGGGTCCAGAACTTCAGCCGGTGCCCGGGCCGCATCCCGCCGCTCATGTCGAGCAGCTGCCGCAGGGTGATGCCGAGCGGGGCCTCGTACTGGCCGGGGCCCGCGACGTGCCCGGAGAGCGAGTACAGCGTGAAGCCGGGGGACTTCTCGGTCCCCATCGACTTGAACCAGTCCTTGCCCTTGTTCAGGATCGCGGGAACCGAGGCGATGGACTCCACGTTGTTGACGACGGTGGGGCAGGCGTAGAGCCCCTCCACGGCCGGGAAGGGAGGACGCAGCCGGGGCTGGCCGCGCCGGCCTTCGAGGGAGTCGAGCAGCGCCGTCTCCTCGCCGCAGATGTACGCGCCCGCTCCCGCGTGCACCGTGATGTCGAGGTCGAGCCCGCTCCCGAGGATGTCCTTCCCGAGGTAGCCGGCCTCGTACGCCTCGCGCACCGCCTCGTGCAGGCGCCGCAGCACCGGTACGACCTCGCCGCGCAGGTAGATGAAGGCGTGCTGCGAGCGGATCGCGTAGCAGGCGATGATCATTCCCTCGATGAGGGAGTGCGGGTTGGCGAAGAGGAGGGGGATGTCCTTGCAGGTTCCGGGCTCCGACTCGTCCGCGTTCACGACGAGGTAGTGCGGCTTCCCGTCGCCCTGCGGGATGAACTGCCACTTCATGCCGGTGGGGAAGCCCGCGCCGCCGCGTCCGCGCAGCCCCGAGTCCTTCACGTAGGCGATGAGGTCGTCCGGGGTCATCGCGAGGGCCTTGCGCAGGCCCTCGTAGCCCTCGTGGCGCCGGTAGGTGTCCAGCGTCCACGATCCGGGTTCGTCCCAGAAGGCGGACAGGACGGGGGCGAGGAGCTTCTCCGGGCTGCCGTTCTTGCTCAGTTCAGTCGACACGGACATCACTCCCCTCCCTCGGTGCTGGTGTCGCCACGGGATCCGCCGTCCGCCTCGCCGCGCGGGTGCACGATCGCCGTGCGCGGGGCCTCGCCGCGGGCGATGCGCAGGCCGATCAGGGAGGCGGGGCCGGCGCCGCCGGTCGCCTCGACCGCGCCCTCGCGCTCGTCGGGGAAGCCGGCGAGGATCCGGGCGGTCTCCTTGTACGTGCACAGGGGCGCGCCCCGGGTCGGCTCGACGGGCCGGCCGGCCAGCAGGTCGTCCACCATGGCCTTGGCGGACTCGGGGGTCTGGTTGTCGAAGAACTCCCAGTTGACCATCACCACGGGGGCGTAGTCGCAGGCCGCGTTGCACTCGATGTGCTCGAGGGTGACCTTGCCGTCGGGGGTGGTCTCGTTGTTGCCGACCCCGAGGTGCTCCTTGAGCTCCTCGAAGATGGCGTCGCCGCCCATGACCGCGCACAGGGTGTTCGTGCAGACGCCGACCTGGTAGTCCCCGGAGGGCCGCCGCCGGTACATCGTGTAGAACGTCGCCACCGCCGTGACCTCGGCGGTGGTCAGGCCCAGCACGTCGGCGCAGAAGCGGATGCCGGTGCGCGAGACGTGGCCCTCCTGCGACTGGCACAGGTGCAGCAGCGGCAGCAGCGCGCTGCGGCTGTCGGGGTAGCGGGCGATGACCTGCTTCGCGTCCGCTTCGAGGCGCTCGCGCACGTCGGCCGGGAAGTCGGGCGCGGGAAGCTGCGGCATGCCCAATGAGATGTCGGTCATCGGTCGACGCCTCCCATCACGGGGTCGATGGAGGCGACGGCGACGATGACGTCGGCGACCTGGCCGCCCTCGCACATCGCCGCCATGGCCTGGAGGTTGGTGAAGGACGGGTCGCGGAAGTGGACCCGGTAGGGGCGGGTGCCGCCGTCGGAGACCACGTGCACCCCGAGCTCGCCCTTGGGCGACTCCACGGCCGCGTACACCTGCCCGGCCGGTACCCGGAAGCCCTCGGTCACCAGCTTGAAGTGGTGGATGAGGGCCTCCATCGAGGTGCCCATGATGTTCTTGATGTGGTCGAGCGAGTTGCCGAGCCCGTCGGGGCCCATCGCCAGCTGCGCCGGCCAGGCGATCTTCTTGTCGGCGACCATCACCGGGCCCGGCTCCAGCCGGTCCAGGCACTGCTCGACGATCCGCAGCGACTGGCGCATCTCCTCCAGGCGGATCAGGAAGCGTCCGTAGGAGTCGCAGGTCTCGGTGGTCGGTACGTCGAACTCGTAGTCCTCGTAGCCGCAGTACGGGTCCGACTTGCGCAGGTCGTGCGGCAGTCCCGCGGAGCGCAGGATCGGGCCGGTGGCGCCCAGCGCCATGGCTCCGGTGAGGTCGAGGTAGCCGACGTCCTGCATGCGGGCCTTGAAGATGGGGTTGCCGGTGGCGAGCTTGTCGTACTCCGGCAGGTTCTTCTTCATGGTCTTCACGAACTCGCGCAGCTGGTCGACGGCGCCCGGCGGCAGGTCCTGCGCCAGGCCGCCGGGGCGGACGAACGCGTGGTTCATGCGCAGTCCGGTGATCAGCTCGAAGACGTCGAGGATCAGCTCGCGGTCGCGGAAGCCGTAGATCATGATCGTGGTCGCGCCCAGCTCCATGCCGCCGGTGGCGATGCACACCAGGTGGGAGGAGAGCCGGTTGAGCTCCATCAGCAGGACGCGGATGACGGTGGCGCGGTCCGGGATCTGGTCGGTGATGCCGAGCAGCTTCTCGACGCCGAGGCAGTAGGCCGTCTCGTTGAAGAACGGCGTCAGGTAGTCCATGCGCGTCACGAAGGTGGTGCCCTGCGTCCAGTTCCGGAATTCGAGGTTCTTCTCGATGCCGGTGTGCAGGTAGCCGATGCCGCAGCGGGCCTCGGTGACCGTCTCGCCGTCGATCTCCAGGATCAGGCGGAGCACGCCGTGGGTGGACGGGTGCTGCGGGCCCATGTTGACGACGATCCGCTCGTCGTCGGCCTTGGCCGCGGACCGGACGATCTCGTCCCAGTCGCCGCCGGTGACGGTGTAGACGGTGCCTTCGGTCGTCTCGCGCGCGGAGGCGTGCGATGCGTTCGGGGTGTTCATCAGCTGTACGACCTCCGCTGGTCGGGAGCCGGGATCTGGGCGCCCTTGTACTCGACGGCGATGCCGCCGAGCGGGTAGTCCTTGCGCTGCGGGAAGCCCTGCCAGTCGTCCGGCATCATGATCCGGGTGAGGGCGGGGTGCCCGTCGAAGACCAGGCCGAAGAAGTCGTACGTCTCTCGCTCGTGCCAGTCGTTGGTCGGGTAGACGGAGACGAGCGAGGGGACGTGCGGGTCGCTGTCCGGGACGGACACCTCCAGCCGCAGGATCCGGCCGTGGGTGAGCGAGCGCAGGTGGTAGACGGCGTGCAGCTCGCGGCCCTTGTCCCCGGGGAAGTGCACCCCGGAGACGCCGGTGCAGAGCTCGAAGCGCAGGGCGGGGTCGTCGCGCAGGGTGCGCGCGACCCGGACGAGGTGCTCGCGGGCGATGTGGAAGGTGAGCTCGCCCCGGTCGACCACGGTCTTCTCGATGGCGTTCTCGGGGACCAGGTCCTGCTCCTCCAGGGCGCCTTCGAGTTCGTCGGCCACCTCGTCGAAGTAGGAGCCGTACGGGCGGCTCGCCGCGCCGGGCAGGGCCACGGTGCGGACCAGGCCGCCGTAGCCGCTGGTGTCGCCGCCGCCCGCCGCCCCGAACATGCCCTTGCGGACGCCGATGACCTCGGGGCCGCTCGCCCGCGGGGCGGGGAGGTTGTTCCCGCCGTTGCCGTTGTCGCCGTTCTCCGGCTCTCGGGTCTCGCTCACCGGAGCAGCCCCTTCATCTCGATGGTGGGGAGGGCCTTGAGGGCCGCCTCCTCCGCCTCACGTGCCGCCTCTTCCCGGTTCACACCGAGCTTCGAGCCCTGGATCTTCTGGTGGAGCTTGAGGATCGCGTCCATCAGCATTTCGGGGCGCGGCGGGCAGCCGGGCAGGTAGATGTCCACCGGGACGATGTGATCGACGCCCTGGACGATCGCGTAGTTGTTGAACATTCCGCCCGAAGACGCACAAACCCCCATGGAGATGACCCATTTGGGAGCCGGCATCTGGTCGTACACCTGCCGCAGCACCGGCGCCATCTTCTGGCTGACCCGGCCGGCCACGATCATCAGGTCGGCCTGGCGGGGGGAGCCCCGGAAGACCTCCATGCCGAAGCGGGCCAGGTCGTAGCGTCCCGCTCCGGTGGTCATCATCTCGATGGCGCAGCAGGCCAGGCCGAAGGTCGCGGGAAAGACGGACGACTTGCGCACCCAGCCCGCCGCCTGTTCGACGGTGGTCAGCAGAAAGCCGCTCGGCAGCTTCTCTTCAAGTCCCATGGGAAATTCAGCCCCTCAGTCCCATTCCAGGCCGCCGCGGCGCCACACGTAGGCGTAGGCGACGAAGACGGTGAGCACGAAGAGGAGCATCTCGACGAGCCCGAAGATCCCCAGGGAGTCGAAGGTGACGGCCCAGGGGTAGAGGAAGACGACCTCGATATCGAAGATGATGAAGAGCATCGCCGTCAGGTAGTACTTGATCGGGAAGCGGCCGCCGCCGGCCGGCTGCGGAGTGGGCTCGATGCCGCACTCGTATGCCTCAAGCTTTGCCCGGTTGTACCGTTTTGGACCGATCAGCGTGGCCATGACCACGGAGAAGATCGCAAACCCTGCGCCGAGGGCGCCGAGCACGAGGATGGGCGCGTACGCATTCACGCTCCTCGCTCCTTCCAGTCGTCCTTGACCGTTGGACCGCTGCGCCGGCTGGGGGCACTTCCCAGCGGCAGCCGGGGCGCGCCCCGCCTCGCGAAGATCACGCGCCGATCGGACGGATCCATGTGAGGCAGTTCACAAGCCGGACTCGTGCGCATCTTATGCCTGCTCCTCTGTGATCTGCGACACGGGTAACAACACCGAGTTTGTGATCTCCACCACCTGACGAACGATCATCAAGTCCGATGAGTCGTGATCTTCGTACGTGAAGCATCCACATGATCACCAAAGGTGACATCCAGGCGGGTTGCCGCAGGTGGAAGAGGTGTCGCCCTATCAAATGATGGCCATTGCAAGCAAATTGGCTTTGTATCCGTCGCGGTGATAAGGGAAGCGGCGTCGCCCGGTCGGGGGAGGCTGCGCGTACGGAGGTGGACACGGGGCATGCGCGGGTCCCGGGACACCCCGACCGCGTGCATCCGTTCACGAGCCCGGACGCCGACTTCACGACGAGGTCACGGAAGGCCCACAGCGTCCGCACAGTGTGACGCTCCTGTGACCTGCGCCACTCCCGTTTCGTGACGCGGAAAGAGGGCTTGGCCATCTGTGCGGAGGGATGGTAGGCCGTGGATCAATCCGGACTTATTGCGGAAACCCCATGATCACAGGCTTGTGACAGCGTGTCCGTTCTGCCCGTTACGCCGTCAATAAGAAGCGCGGCGCGCCCGGTTAGCGCCGTTCGCGCGTAACTGTGGCGCAAGCCACGTTTCTTGAAGGGAACCCTCGCGCCCTGATAGCGGTTGTTCTCATGTCCCACACCGCTCACATACCCAGCCACCGGAAGCCCCGCCGCAGCGCCTCGAAGCTCGCGGTCCGCGCCGGAGTTGCCGGTGGCGTCCTCAGCACCCTCGCCATGGCCGGCACCGCGAGCGCGTCCCCCGCCGAGCCCGTGGCCGAGACGACGCTCGAAATGCCGGTCCTCAACCTGGATCTGGCCGCCGAGGTCTCCTCCGCCGTCGCCACCGCCGCCGAGAACACCCGCGCGGCCGCCGTCGAGGGCGAACTGACGGCCCAGGAGGAGAGCGCCCGCACCGGCGCCGCCGCCGAGGCCCGCCAGGCCAAGGAAGCGGCCCAGAAGCAGGCCGACGACGACGCCGCGGCCAAGAAGGCCAAGGAAGAGGCCGACCGCAAGGCCGAGGCCGAGCGCGCCAGCCGCAACAGCGCCCGCTCCACGCTGTCGACGAAGTCCTCGTCGACCCCCAGCGACGGCTCCGGCGCCTCCGTGGCCGCCCCGGCGACCGGCTCCGCCGCCGCCATCGTGAACTTCGCCCGCGCGCAGGTCGGCAAGGCGTACGTGATGGGCGGCACCGGCCCGTCCTCGTTCGACTGCTCCGGCCTCGTCCAGGCCGCCTACCGCCAGGCCGGCATCAGCCTGCCGCGCATGTCCCAGGCGCAGTCCTCGGCCGGCACCTCGGTGTCGCTGAGCGCCCTGCAGCCGGGCGACATCCTGTACTGGGGCTCCAAGGGCAGCGCGTACCACGTCGCCCTCTACGTCGGCGGCGGCAAGTTCGTCGGCGCGCAGAACCCCAGCACCGGCATCGTCGAGCGCAGCATGAACTACGACAAGCCGACGGGTGCCGTGCGCGTCCTCTGAGTCGCCCGCACCGCCCGAAGCGGCGCAAGGGCCGGTACTCCCCCGCTCGGGGGTGGAGTACCGGCCCTTCGTCACGCCCGATTCCGGGCCCTGCGAGGATGGCGGCGTGAATCCGAAGCCCTACGAGGACCGCGGCCCCGGCGACTCCACCGCCGCCCGGGCCGCACTCGGGCTGGCCCTGCTCGCCGTCGGCGGCTGGCTGCTGACCACCGCCCGCCCCTGGCACCGGCCGGGGCACCCGCTGGCCCTCGCGCTCGGCTGGACCGCCTCGGGCGCCCTGCTGGTGTGCGGGCTGCTCCTGCTGGCCCGGTGCGTGCGCGCCGTGCACGCGGAGGCGGACCGGAGCGGGGAGGCCCCGCCCGGCCCGCCGGACACCGGCCTCAGGCCTTCGGGGCCACCTTCGACAGGCCGTTGATGATGCGGTCCATCGCGTCGCCGCCCGTCGGGTCGGTGAGGTTGGCCAGCATCTTCAGCGTGAACTTCATCAGCACCGGGTGCGTCAGGCCGCGCTGCGTGGCGACCTTCATGACCTTCGGGTTGCCGATGAGCTTCACGAAGGCGCGGCCGAGCGTGTAGTAGCCGCCGTACGTCTCCTTCAGCACCTTCGGATAGTTGTGCAGCGCCAGTTCGCGCTGGGCCGGGGTGGACCGGGCGTGCGCCTGCACGATGACGTCGGCCGCGATCTGGCCCGACTCCATGGCGTAGGCGATGCCCTCGCCGTTGAACGGGTTGACGAGGCCGCCCGCGTCACCGACGAGCAGCAGGCCCTTGGTGTAGTGCGGCTGCCGGTTGAAGGCCATCGGCAGGGCCGCCCCGCGGATCGGCTGGGTCATGTTCTCGGGGGTGTAGCCCCAGTCCTCCGGCATGGACGCGCACCAGGCCTTGAGGACCTCGCGCCAGTCCAGCTCCTTGAAGGCGGAGGAGGAGTTGAGGATGCCGAGGCCGACGTTGGACGTGCCGTCGCCCATGCCGAAGATCCAGCCGTAGCCGGGCAGCAGCCGGTCCTGCGGGCCGCGCCGGTCCCACAGTTCCAGCCAGGACTCCAGGTAGTCGTCGTCGTGCCGGGGCGAGGTGAAGTACGTCCGCACCGCGACGCCCATCGGACGGTCCTCGCGCCGGTGCAATCCCATGGCGAGGGACAGCCGCGAGGAGTTGCCGTCGGCCGCGACGACCAGCGGGGCGTGGAAGGTGACCGGGGTCTTCTCCTCGCCCAGCTTGGCCTGGACGCCGGTGATGTGGCCGGTGCGGGGGTCGCGGACGGGCTCGCCGACGTTGCAGCGCTCGTAGAGGCGGGCGCCCGCCTTCTGCGCCTGGCGGGCCAGGGTCTCGTCGAAGTCGTCGCGCTTGCGGACGAGTCCGTAGTCCGGGTAGGAGGCGAGTTCCGGCCAGTCCAGCTGGAGCCGCTGGCCGCCGCCGATGATGCGCAGGCCCTTGTTGCGCAGCCAGCCGGCCTCTTCGGAGATGTCGATGCCCATCGCGACCAGCTGCTTGGTGGCGCGCGGGGTCAGCCCGTCGCCGCAGACCTTCTCGCGCGGGAACGCGGTCTTCTCCAGCAGCAGGACGTCCAGTCCGGCCTTGGCGAGGTAGTACGCGGTGGTGGAGCCGGCGGGCCCGGCCCCGACGACGATCACGTCCGCGGAGTGTTCGGAGAGGGGCTCGGTCACTGCGGGGTCTCCCGAAGGCTCGATAAAGGGTGCCCAACGGCACCGGACATGTGCAGTCTATGCAGCGAGAGAGATCGCGAACCGAAGGGCTGCCTCCTGTGACCACCTCGCCGACCCGGCCGCTCCCCGCCGTACAGATGCGCGTGCCCACCCACGAGGACGCGCACGCCTGGCACGGGGTGTTCGACGACCCGGACGTCATGGAGTTCCTCGGCGGCCCGGCGGAGCTCTCCTCGTACGTGGAGTTCACCGCGCGCCAGCGCATGCACGACGCCCAGCTCGGCTACTGCCTGTGGACGCTGCTGGACGAGGAGGGCTCGGTGCTCGGCTTCACGGGGGCCCAGCCGTGGCCCCGGGAGAAGGAGTGGGGGCCGGTGGGCGAGATCGAGATCGGCTGGCGGCTGGGGCGGGCGGCGTGGGGTCGGGGCTATGCGTATGCCGCTGCGCTGGCGACGCTGGAGCGGGTGCGGGGGGCCGGGGTGCCGCGGGTGGTGGCGATGATCGAGGACACGAACGCGCGGTCGGTGGCGGTGGCGGAGCGGTTGGGCATGACGCTGGCGGAGCGCTTCCCCCTGGCGGGGGGCTCGCGCTTCGGCCGCCGCTACGAACTGGAGCTCGACCGGCCGTGACCTCCGGCCCCCGCGGCCCGTGGGCTGGGCGCCGCCCGCCGGTGCGGCCCAAAGACCTGGGGCTCCGCCCCAGACCCCGCGCCTCAAACGCCGGCGAGGCTGGATATGCCCCGCCGGCGACCTTCAGCCCCGCCGGCGTTTGAGGCGCGGGCGCGGAGCGCCGTGTTGGGAGCCACGCCGGCGAGGGAGGCGGGAACGGTGGAAGGGCGGGTAGGGGACCGCTCCGCGCAGCGGCGGGCCCGGTCGGCGGAGTCCGGCTCGGCGGGGCGTCAGAAGACGGACAGGCCCGTCAGGGTCGTGAAGCGGTCCAGGGCGGCCACGCCCGCCACCGAGTTGCCGTGCGGGTCCAGCCCGGGGCTCCACGCGGCCAGCACGCACTGCCCGGGCACCACGGCCACGATCCCGCCCCCGACCCCGCTCTTGCCCGGCAGCCCGACGCGGTAGGCGAATTCGCCCGCCGCGTCGTACGTCCCACAGGTCAGCATCACCGCGTTGATCTGCTTCGCCTCGCTGCGCGTGAGCAGGCGGGACCCGTCCGCCCGCAGCCCGTGCCGGGCCAGGAAGAGCCCCGCGCGGGCCAGGTCGGCGCAGCTCATCTCGATCGAGCACTGCCAGAAGTAGTGGTCCAGCAGGGCCGGTACGGGGTTGTCGATGTTGCCGTAGGAGGCCATGAAGTGGGCCACGGCCGCGTTCCGGTCCCCGTGCTCCTGCTCGGAGGCGGCCACCTCCGCGTCGAAGGCCAGGGCCGGGTTCCCGCTCTCGGCGCGGAGGAAGCCGAGGAGTTCGCTGCTCGCGTCGCCCGTCAGGGTCTGCAGCCGGTCGGTGACCACCAGCGCGCCCGCGTTGATGAACGGATTGCGCGGGATGCCGTTTTCGTACTCCAGCTGCACGAGCGAGTTGAACGGGTTGCCTGACGGCTCCCGGCCGACCCGCTCCCACAGCCCGTCCCCGCCCTCCGCCAGGGCCAGTGCCAGCGCGAAGACCTTGGTGATGGACTGCGCGGAGAAGGGGACCTGCCAGTCCCCGACCCCGAAGACGTTGCCCTCGAGGTCGGCGACGGCCATGCCGAACTGGGCCGGGTCCACGGCCGCGAGCGCCGGGATGTACTCGGCGGGGGTGCCGCTGCCCACCAGCGGGGCGACGTCGGCCGCGATCTGCTCCAGCAGTGCCTGGTAGTCCACCGGTTCCCAGGCCTAGGCCTTGAAGCCCCGGTGCAGCGCCACGATGCCGCCGCTCAGGTTGCGCCAGGCGACCTTGGACCAGCCGGCCTTCTGCAGCAGGGCGGCGAGCGCGGGCTGGTCGGGCCAGTCGCGGATGGACTCGGCGAGGTACACGTACGCGTCGGGGTTGGAGGAGACGGCCCGGGCCACCGGGGGCAGGGCCCGCATCAGGTACTCGGTGTACACCGTGCGGAAGGGGGCCCAGGTGGGCTGCGAGAACTCGCAGATGACGACCTGCCCGCCGGGCTTGGTCACCCGGTACAGCTCGCGCAGCGCGCCCTCGGTGTTCTGGACGTTGCGCAGGCCGAAGCTGATCGTGACGGTGTCGAAGGCGTCGTCCTTGAAGGGGAGCTTCGTCGCGTCGCCCGCCGTGAGCGGCAGCCAGGGGTGCTTCCTCTTGCCTTCGCGCAGCATGCCCAGCGAGAAGTCGCAGGGCACGACGTAGGCCCCGGTCGCGGCGAAGGGCAGCGAGGAGGTCGCGGTGCCGGCGGCCAGGTCGAGGACGAGGTGCCCGGGGCGGGCGCCGACGGCCTTGGCGACCTCCCTGCGCCACAGCCGGGCCTGGCCGAGGGAGAGCACGTCGTTGGTGAGGTCGTAGTTCGCCGCCACGCCGTCGAACATCGAGGCGACTTCGTGCGGCTGCTTGTCCAGGGAAGCCCTTGTCACTGGTGTTCGCCCCTCGGTGTGCGCTCTGGATCGGCGGGTACGGCCCCATCCTCTCAGGCCGGACCACCCTGGAGGGACGGGCCCCAGGTCGGGTGAAGCGGACAACTGGCCCGAAGGACAGTTCCGCCCGGGCGCCGCGGCGCGTTGACTGGGGGCCGGTGCGGCCCGGTGACGGTCACCCAATGGATCATGGGCCTTGACCAGCGGCCGGATCCGTGGCGGCCGCCACGAGCAAAGGGCTTCACGATGCCGGCAGGCCATTCCACCGGTCGCTCCCGCCTCAGCCCGCGCGCCAGGCGCCGGGCGGAGCGGCGCAAGCGGCTGCGGCGTACGATCATCCTCGGCTCGGTGGCCCTCGTCGCGGTCACGGCGACCGCGTACGCGGTGGCGCCGGGCGAGGACGGCGGTACGGCCGACGGACGGCCCAAGGCGGCCCGGCCCGGCCAGCCGGACGGCGAGCTCGCCGAGGGATCGGAGGCGGCCGCGCAGGGCGGCAGACGCGACCCCGCCCCCTCCCCCTCCGCCAGCCCTTCCCAGCCCGCCGGCTCGCCCACGCCCACCACGGCCGCCCCCGCGTCGCCCTCCGCCCAGGTCCCGGCCTCCGGCTCGGGCACCTTCAAGGCCTCCGGCGCCGCCGGTGCGGCCCAGGGCAAGGGGAACGTGCGCCGCTGGCGGCTGGAGGTCGAGGAGGGCAGCGGGGTGGACCCGGACTCCGCCGCCCGCTCCGTGGAGGCGATCCTCGGTGACCCGCGCGGCTGGATCAAGAACCCGGCCTACGCCTTCCAGCTCGCCGGCCCCGGCCAGCCGGTGGACTTCACCGTCAAGATCGCGACGCCCAAGACCACCGACCGGCTGTGCGAGGTGGTCACCCCCGAGCTGATCGGCGAGACCAACTGCCGGGCCGGGCACACCGTCGTGGTGAACCTCAAACGCTGGCAGGAGGGGTCACCGCAGTTCAGCGGCTCGGTGGAGGAGTACCGGGCGCTGATCGTCAACCACGAGGTCGGGCACGAGCTCGGCCACTCGCACGAGGGCTGCCCCGGCGCCGGACAGGCCGCTCCCGCGATGATGCAGCAGATCAAGGGACTGAACGGCTGCAAGTCCAATGCCTGGCCGTACGACACGAACGGAACCTACCTGTCCGGTCCACCCGTCCTATAGGGCGAGAGCCGGCACCGGATGGGCCGGCCGGGGGCGAGGAGTGGAAACCGTGCGCGTCGTCAGCTTCAGCGTCCCCGCGTGGTTCCCCTCGTACGACGCCTCCCCCGCCTGCGGCGTGCGCCCGCCGGCCCAGCTGACCGATCAGGAGTCCGCCGTGCTCCTGTGCCTGGCCACCGGCGCCTCCAACGCGGAGCTCGCCGCCGAGCTGCAACTGTCCGTCAGCACGGTCAAGTTCCACGTGGGCAACATACGGACGAAGCTGGGCGGGATCAGCCGCCTCCAGGCCTGCCTGCTCGCCGCGCTCGCCCGGGAGGACCTGCGGCTCAGCGGCGGCGGTGCAGCAGCCGGCCCCCGATGACCGTGGCCACGCACGTCGTCGCGCCGTCCGCCGGCAGCGCCTGGAGGCCGGCGACCGCGAACACCGCGAAGCGGGCCGGGGCGCCCGGCTCCAGGAACCCGTGGAAGGCCTCCTCGGCCGCGGCGCGGCCGGCGAAGGGGTCCAGGGCGGGCGTGCCTTCGTACGGGGCCGGCGGCAGGATCACGAGGCCCGAGCGGGCCACCGCCGTGCGCACCGACGGGATCGCGAAGCGGCCGGCGACCGCCACCACCCCGCGCGCCAGGAGCTTCTGGGTGCCGCGCCGGGCGCTGTTGCCCCACCGCGCCTCGGTCGGCTTCAGGGCATCGAGCGCGTCCTGCCCGCTGATCGGCTCGGAGCCGAGCTCGGCGGTCTCGTAGGGATCGTCCGGGTAGTACGTCCGCTCCAGGAGCGTGTCCGCCCCGCGCACCAGCAGCCCCGGAGTGAGCACCCCGGGCCAGCGCCGGGCCCGCGCGTGCGGATGGGCCGCGGCGAGGTCCTCGTACGGTCCCACGCTCGCGATCCGGTCGCCTTCGACGAGGACCGCGCCGCCGGGCAGCGGCGCGGATCCGGCCCCGGGGACGAGGAGTTCGGCGGAGTGGAGCGTCAGCATCAGTTCGTGGAGATGAGCTTCAGCTCGGGGTGCGCGGTGCCGCCCTCGATGGCGGTGGAGGAGATGTGCGAGACGACGCGGTCGTCGACCGGGTCGTTCGCCGGGTCCTCGTGCACCAGGAGGTGCTCGTACGTCGTCGCGCGCTGCGCCGGGGTGCGGCCCGCCTTGCGGATCAGGTCGATGATCTCCTGGCGGTTGGAGCGGTGCTTGGCGCCGGCCGAGGAGACGACGTTCTCCTCGAGCATGATCGAGCCGAGGTCGTCCGCTCCGTAGTGCAGCGAGAGCTGGCCCGCCTCCTTGCCCACGGTCAGCCAGGAGCCCTGGATGTGGGCGATGTTGTCGAGGAACAGGCGGGCGATCGCGATCATGCGCAGGTACTCGAAGATCGTCGCCTGGGTGCGGCCCTTGAGGTGGTTGTTCTCGGGCTGGTAGGTGTACGGGATGAAGGCGCGGAAGCCGCCCGTGCGGTCCTGCGTGTCACGGATCATCGCGATGTGCTCGATGCGCTCGGCGTTGGTCTCGCCGGTGCCCATCAGCATGGTGGAGGTGGACTCCACGCCCAGCCCGTGGGCGATCTCCATGATCTCCAGCCAGCGCTCGCCGGACTCCTTGAGCGGGGCGATCGCCTTGCGCGGGCGCTCCGGCAGCAGTTCGGCGCCGGCGCCCGCGAACGAGTCGAGGCCGGCCGCGTGGATGCGGCGGATGGCCTCCTCGGCCGTGACGCCCGAGATGCGGGCCATGTGCTCGACCTCGGACGCGCCGAGGGAGTGGATGACCAGCTGCGGGAACGCCTTCTTGATGGCGGAGAAGTGCTCCTCGTAGTACTCGACGCCGTAGTCCGGGTGGTGCCCGCCCTGGAACATGATCTGCGTGCCGCCGAGCTCCACGGTCTCCGCGCAGCGGCGCAGGATGTCCTCGAGGTCGCGGGACCAGCCCTTCTTCGTGTCCTTGGGGGCCGCGTAGAAGGCGCAGAACTTGCACGCCGTGACGCACACGTTCGTGTAGTTGATGTTCCGCTCGATGATGTACGTGGCGATGTGCTCGGTGCCCGCGTAACGGCGGCGGCGCACCGCGTCGGCCGCCTGGCCGAGCGCGTGCAGCGGAGCGTGCCGGTAGAGGTCGAGCGCCTCTTCCCTGGTGATCCGGCCCCCTGCGGCGGCGCGGTCGAGGACAGACTGGAGAGCGGCCTGGTCGGTCACCGGTGCGTCACCTTTCGGCGGTGTGTCAAGGTCCGGACCGATCCAGCCTACGCCAGGGCCCTCGGCTGCCCGTCACGGGCTTCGGGTGAGGTCGCCCTCCGGGTTTCCGGCCGGGACGTCGCCCGACTTGTAGTGCAGGGTGCCGTTGTCGCCCAGGGTGAACCGCTCGTCGGCGGAGCCGCCCGAGCAGATCCCGGGAGCCGGGTTGGGGCCGCCCGAGGTGTCGAGGACGAGCGAGCGGTCGGTGGCGGAGGCGAGCTTCCAGTCGCCGCTGCAGTCGGTGCCGAGGATGGCCAGGACCGACTTGTCCCGGCCGACGACCTCGCCGACCCTGCCCGCCTTGATGGTGATCTCGAACTCGGCGGCGACGCCCATGCGGGCGGTGGTGACGGTGCCCTTCCAGGTGCCGACGAGTTCCTTCGGCACGTCCTGGCGGGTCCCCTCGGGGGCCTGCGTCGTCCCCGCGGACGGACCGGCGTCCGAGGCCGGGGGCGAGGCCGGCGCAGAGGTCCGCGGGCCGTCGCCCGCGGCCGCGTCCCGGCCCTTGTCGCCCTGGCCGGGCAGCAGGCCCGTTCCGTACAGCCCGCCGGACACGGCGGCCAGCACGGCCGCCGCCGCGAGCACGAGCGTGCAGCTGAAGCGGCGCCCGGCCGCGCGGACGGTGACCTGCCGCCCGTCGGGGGCGGTTCGGGGCCCGGGCACACCGCCGCCGGTGTCGGCGGGCGATCCGTAGGGGCCGTACGGGCCGCTCGTGGCGGCCGCCGCGCCCAGCGGCCCGGGCGCGGAGCCGGGCGGGCCGAATCCCGGCCCGCCGGGGGCGGAGGCGCCGGTGCCGGTGCCGGTGCCCGCTCGGCCCGCCGTGCCGGCCGGGCTCCCGTACCCGCCGGCGCCCGCGGAGCCGTACGGGCCGTGGCCGCCGTACGAGGGGTCGGGGGAGCCGAAGCCGACGCCCGCCGGGCTGTCGTGCGAGGGGGTGGTGAAGGGGACCGGGCCGGACGGGGCGTCCGGGGGCACCGGGCCGGCCGCGGAGGGGTCCGCGTCCAGGTCGAGCAGGGCGACCGCGGCCCGGCTGGCCTCCTCGACCAGGGGCGCGGGCAGCCAGCCCGGGCTGAGCAGGGCCCCGTCCAGGGCCGCCGCGACGGCCTGCGGCGCGGGCCGGTCGGCGGCCGTCTTGGCCAGGCAGGCCTCGATCAGCTCGCGCAGCGGCCCGGCCGGGACCGCGCCGAGCTCGGGCGGCTCGTGGACCACCTTGTAGAGGAGGGTCGCCGAGTTGTCGCCGGTGAAGGGCGGCCGCCCGGTCGCCGCGAAGGCCAGTACCGCGCCGAGCGAGAACACGTCGGAGGCGCCGGTGACGCCCTTGCCGAGGATCTGCTCGGGGGACATGTAGCCCGGCGAGCCGATGGAGACCCCGGTGGAGGTGAGGGAGGCGGTCCCGTCCACGGCCCGGGCGATCCCGAAGTCGATCAGCCGCGGCCCGTCGAGGGTCAGCATCACGTTGGACGGCTTCACGTCCCGGTGTACGAGGCCCAGCCCGTGCACGGCCACCAGGGCGCGGGCCAGGCCGGCGCCGACGGCCCGTACGGAGGCTTCGGGCAGCGGCCCGTGCGCGGCCAGCGCCCGGTCCAGGGAGGGGCCGGCCACATAGCCGGTGGCCACCCACGGCACCGGGGCGTCGGGGTCCGCGTCGAGCACGGGCGCGGTCCACTCGCCGCCCACCCGCCGGGCGGCCTCGACCTCGCGGCGGAACCGGGTGCGGAACTCCTCGTCGGCGGCGAAGTGCGGGTGCACGATCTTGACCGCGACGGTCCGGCCGCCCGCACTGCGCCCCAGGTAGACCCGGCCCATGCCGCCCGCGCCGAGCCGGCCCAGCAGCCGGTACGCGCCGATGGTCCGCGGCTCGCCGGCTTCCAGCGGCTGCATCGTGTCCCCCCATCCCCCGGGATCCGGGGCCCTCGTGTCCGCCCGGCCAAGCAGCAGGTTAGGGGGTCGGCGGCGGAGGCGGGCCGCCTTTCCCTTCCCGACGGGTGACGGGAAGGGAAAGGAGAAGCGAATTCAGCGGAAACGGCATATCCGTCATGACCGGAACCCGAATCCGAACCCGAACCCGAACCCGAACCCGATCACTGTTCTACGTCGGCCGCCGTCAGGAGTTCCATGGTCACTTCCGCGGGATACCCCGTCGTGGGTCCGGTTCGGCGGGCGAATTCCCTGACACCGGCGATCTGTTCCGGTCCGAAGCGGAAGTCGAGTGTGGTGAAGTACCGCTCGAGCAGCTCCGCGTCGAAGGCCTCCCAGCGGGCCGCCTGCTCGGCGACCTTGGCGACCTCCTCCAGGGAGACGTCGCGGGAGGCGAGGAAGGCCTCGTGGACCTTCCGCACGACGACGGGCTCGCGGGCGAGGTAGTCCTTGCGGGCGGCCCACACGGCGAAGACGAACGGCAGCCCGGTCCACTCCTTCCACATCTGCCCCAGGTCGTACACGGCGAGGCCGAGGCGGGGGGCGTCGTGCAGCGAGGCGCGCAGCGCGGCGTCGCCGATCAGCACGGCCGCGTCGGCCTCCTGCATCATCACCCCCAGGTCGGGCGGGCAGGTGTAGTAGTCGGGCCGGACCCCGTACTGCTCGGAGAGCAGCAGCTGGGCGAGGCGTACGGAGGTGCGGGAGGTCGAGCCGAGGGCGACGCGGGCTCCGTCCAGCTGCTCCAGCGGGACCTGCGAAACGATCACGCAGGACATCACGGGGCCGTCGCAGCCGACCGCGAGGTCGGGGAAGGCGACGAGCCGGTCGGCGTTGCGGAGGAACTCCACGAGGGTGATCGGGGCGATGTCGAGCTCGCCCGCCACGAGGCGCTCGCTGAGCTTTTCGGGGGTGTCCTTGGTCAGTTCCAGGTCCAGCAGCGTGCCGGTTCTGGCCAGGCCCCAGTAGAGGGGAAGGCAGTTCAGGAACTGGATGTGGCCGACGCGGGGCCGGCTGCGGTAGACGTCCACATCGCGAGACTAGCCCCCGGGGTCACGTCAGCCTCGCCGCGGGTCTCAAACGTCCGAGTGACGTGATCTTTCCCTCTGGTCTCCGCCGCAGGGTGCGTGCTAGGCTCGACGCAAGTTGCAGTTTGGTTTCCCTTGCAGTACGAGGCCTGCGGAGAATGTGACCCGCAGGCTTTTGTAGTTTTCAGACTTCTTAGCAGGTTCTGGAGCAGGGCGACCCTTTGGCCCATAGGAGGGCTCATGGCTACCGGAACCGTGAAGTGGTTCAACGCTGAAAAGGGCTTCGGCTTCATCGCCCAGGACGGCGGCGGCCCGGATGTCTTCGTCCACTACTCCGCGATCAACGCCTCTGGCTTCCGCTCCCTCGAGGAGAACCAGACGGTGAACTTCGACGTCACGCAGGGTCCGAAGGGCCCGCAGGCGGAGAACGTCACCCCGGCCTAATCGCCTGGGCCAACCTTAATCGCGGTTGGAAAAGCAGTACCCAAGGAGCCCTGTCCCCTTCTGCGCGAGCAGAACGGCAGGGCTCCTGCCTTTTCCCTCCCGGGGTGGGTGGCGGGATCGGCGTGGCCCGAGGCCCGGCCGCCTCGCGCTGGGCCCGGCGCGCCTCAAGAACCTGGGGCTCCGCCCCAGACCCCGCGCCTCAAACGCCGGCGAGGCTGGATGTGGCCCGCGCCAGTCGCTCGACGTGGCAGCGGCGGGAAGCACCACCAGCCCCTCCGGCGCTTGAGGCGCGGGGCGAAGCCCCGGAAACGGGCCCGCACAAGACCACGGCGGGAAGCACATCCAGCCCCGCCGGCGCTTGAGGCGCGGGGCACGGGGCGGAGCCCCGGAAACGGCGCCGCACATGACCACGGCGGGAAGCACCACCAGCCCCGCCGGCGCTTGAGGCGCGGGGCGGAGCCCCGGAAACGGCGCCGCACATGACCACGGCGGGGAGCACATCCAGCCTCGCCGGCGTTTGAGGCGCGGGGCGCGGGGCGGAGCCCCGGAAACGGCGCCGCATATGGCCGCGGCGGGGAGCACAACCAGCCCCGCCGGCGCTTGAGGCGCGGGGCGGAGCCCCGGGAGCCGGGCCGCATATGGGCGCGGCGGCGGCGCGTGCAGGGGCCCGCACCCGGTGGGGGGTGCGGGCCTCTGTGTGCGTGGGTTACGGCTTCGGGGCCGGGATGGTGGGCGGGGCGGTGACCTTGAGGTCCAGGAGGAGGGTGACCTTCTGGGGGGTCGTCAGGCGGAGGGTGTACGTGCCCGGGGCGAGGTCCGCGTCCGTGAACAGCTCCGGGAGGACGACCTTGCCGTCGGCACCCGACTTGAGCAGCGGGAGCCTGAAGATCTTCTTGCCGGCCTCGTCCTTGAAGTACGGGCCCTTCGCGGTCTCCGGGTCCACCGGGACCCACGCGCCGTCCGCGTCCTTCACCACCAGCTCGGCGAAGACCTCCGTGCCCTCCACGGCCTTGCCCGCGGCCGTGGCGAGGACCGTGACGTCCTGGACGCTCTTGCCGGCGACGGCCTCCAGCGGCTTCGCGTCGTCCGGGCGGGCCAGGCGGTCGGCGACCGGCTTCGGCTTCGCCGCGACCGTGCCGGTGAAGGCCGTCTGGAGCCTGCCCGTCGTGTCGGTGGCCGAGACCCGCAGGGTGAAGGTGCCGGCCTTGGGGCCCGCCGTGAGCCCGGGCGCGGCCGCGATGCCCTCGGCGTCGGCCACGACCACCAGCGAGTCGGTCGGGGCCTTCGGGAAGGCGGTGCCCCCGGTGGTGTCGGCCTCGACCGCGAAGACGACCTGCTGTCCCGCGGCGGGCTTGCCGTCGCTGCGGACCACCTTGACCCGCGGGACCTCGGCGAACGCCGCGCCCGCCTCGGCCGCGAGGCCGGGCCCGCCGAGGACCGACAGCCCGGTCAGGTGCGGGGCCGGCGGCTTCGGCTTCTCGGGCGTCGGCGTCGGGGTCGGCGTGGGCGTCGGGGTCGGGGTCGGCGTCGGCTTCGGGGCCGGAGTGGTCTTGGCCGGCGGCTGCGGCGTGGGCAGGGTGCTGCCCGGCGTCTCGATCGGGTAGTTCCCGGCCGGCGGGTTCGGAACCTCGCCGACGCCGCCGTTCTGGTACTCCCGCATGAATCCGAGCACGGTGTTCACGTACTCGCGGGAGTTGTTGTAGCTGAGCACCGCCGAGTCGAGCTTGGCCGCGACCGAGAGGTCGCGGTCGCCCGCGCACAGGTAGAGGCCCGCGCCCAGCGCCGCGTCGTAGATGTTGTTCGGGTCGCGCTTGGCGTCGCCGTTGCCGTCGGCGCCCCACGTGAGCCAGGTGGAGGGGATGAACTGCATCGGGCCGACGGCCCGGTCGTACTCGGCGTCCGCGTCCCACTCGCCCTTGTCGGTGTCGCGGATCTCCGCGAAGCCGTTGCCGTCGAGGCGGGGACCGCGGATCGGCTTCTCGGTGTAGCCGTCGGCCTTGAGCCCGTAGCCCGAGGCGTGCACGGACTCGACCCGGCCGATGCCGGCGAGCAGCTGCCAGGGCAGGTTGCAGCCGGGGAGCGCCGCGGACACGGCCACTTCGGCCCGCCGGTAGGCGTCGAGGGCGGTCGCGGGTATGCCGCTGGCCCCCTCGGGCACGGTCCCGCCGGCGGCCGGCTGCGGGTCGGCGACGATGTCGGGCAGGTCCAGCCGGGCATCACCGCGGTCGGTGGCCTGCGGACTGTCGGGAGTCGGCTCGGACTCCCCCGCGTCGGCGGTCGACGGGTTGGTCACGACCGCGGCGGTGGTCAGGCTGGCCGCGAGTGCCGCGGTGCACAGGACCTTGCGCGAGGTGTTGACGAGGTGACGGTGAAGCGGCTTCACAGTGCGGCGATCCCCCCAGGAGCCGTCATGGGTGTACGGCCGGTCGGGCCGTGAATATCCACTGTCTATCAGGTATTCGCAGGAGACTCGCCGTCGCCCCGGTAGATGTGACGGACCATTCGTCTCACCTTCACCGGAGTCTCGTGGCCGAACGGACACAGGACCTAAGCCCCTGCCCGTATTGGCCATATGGCCCCCGTTTTCAGCGGGTTCGACTCCTTATCCTGACCTTTATGGCCACCAGCACCAAGAAGGAACAGCGCCGCGAGGCCCGCGAGCGCCTCCACGCGGAACGGCAGGCGCAGGCGCGCCGCGCGAAGGTGCGGGGCCGGCTGCTCGTCGGCGGCTCCGTGGCCGCCGTCCTGGCCCTCGCGATCGGCGCCGGCGTCTTCGCGGCGCATTCCTCCGACGCGGCCGATGACGACGGGGCGGCGGCCAAGCCGTTCGTCCGGCCCGCCCACACCACCGGCAAGGACGGGATCGTGGTCCCGTACGGCGACCCGGACGCGCAGCACGTCCTCACCATCTGGCTGGACCCCCGCTGCCCCTTCTGCGCCGGAGTCGAACAGGGCCTGGGCGCGACCATCAAGGAGCAGGCCGACGCGGGCGCCTACCGGGTCGAGTACCGCTTCGCCACCTTCCTGGACAAGTCCCTCGGCGGCGGGAAGGGCTCCAAGCGCGCCCTGAACGCCCTGGGCGCGGCGGTCGACGAGAGCCCCGAGAAGTTCATGGAGTACGTCCAGGTCCTCTTCAAGAACCACCCGGAGAAGGAGACGGACGACAAGTTCGGCTCCACCGCCACCCTCCTGGAGCTCGCGGACCAGGTGCCGGGGCTGCGGACGCCCGCCTTCAACCAGGCCGTCAAGGAGCTCACCTACATGCCGTGGGTGGAGAAGGTGGGCCGGGCCTTCTACGACGAGGGCGTCAACGGCACCCCGGCGGTGTTCATCGACGGCAAGAAGATCACCGTGAACTCGGGCAAGGGCATCGAGTCCATCACCCCGGACGCCTTCAGGCGGCTGATCGCGGACAACCGGAAGCGGTGACCGGCGGCTGTCGTGCGGTTAGGGCATTCGGCCGTCACAGCGAGCGACAATGATCTGACCATATGTAATTTCACAGTGCCTGAATCCCCTCCGCGAGATAGGTAAGCGATGAGGCACGTGAGTCACACCCGACCCCGGGGCTGGCGGCGGCTCGCCGTCTTGGCCATGGCCCCGCTCCTGGCCCTGTCGGCCACCGCCGCGACCGCGCAGGGGGTGTGGGTGACGGCCCCGCCGCTGCCGACGACCCGCGTCGGCGTGACCGGAGCCGCCGCGGACTGCCCGGAGGGGCTGCGCGGCACCTGCGTGTACGCCGTCGGCGGGAGCGTCCTCGGCGACGCCCTGACGGCATACAGCCCCTCCGTGGGCACCTGGGTCACGCTGCCCCCGGTGAAGACCCCCCGTTTCGGCCAGACGACCACGACGGCTCCCTGCCCGGACGGGGTGCGGGGTGACTGCGTCTACACCCTCGGAGGCGCGGGCCTGGCCACCGCCGAGGCGTACAGCGTGGAGACGAACGCCTGGCTGACCATCCGCTCGCTGACGAGCGTCCGCTCGAACGCGGCATCGGCCACGGCCCCGTGCCCGGACGATCTGGGGCTGCACGGCACGTGCGTGTACATCTTCGGCGGCACCGACGGGGCCAACCCCCTCACCACCGTGGAGGCGTACAGCCCGGTCACCAACACCTGGGCGACGCTCTCCCCGCTCCAGACCGCACGCTTCAACCACACGGGCACGGCCGCCCCCTGCCCCGGCGACCTGGGCCTCAAGGGCACGTGCGTGTACGCCATCGGCGGCGCGACCACCGGCATTCCGGACCTCGCCTCCGTCGAGGTCTACAGCCCCCTCCTGAACGCCTGGCAGTACGTCCCCGACATGCCGACCGCCCGCAGCGACACCCCCGGAGCGGCCACCGCCCCCTGCCCCGACGGGATGACCGACGGCTGCGTCTACGTCCTGGGCGGACTCAACGGCGCCACCGGCCTGACCACGGCCGAGGCCTACAGCCCGGTCACCAACGCCTGGGTGACCCTGCCCCCGATGCCCACACCGCACCGGGAGTTCGGGGTGGCGGCGGCGCCGTGCCCCAAGAACACGAGGAACGACTGCGTGTACGCGTTCGGCGGCCTCGACGCCGCCGCTGCCGCCACGGCGACGACCGAGGCCTTCACGATCGAACGCGCGCAGGCCGGGTCCAAGCCCAAGCCGAACCCGAACCCCTCGTCGACGCCGTCCGCCCACCCGAAGCCGTCCGCTCAGCCCTCGGCGCCGTCCGACGACCCCTTCGAGGACACCCCCCTCGCCACGGCGCCCAAGGCTCCGAAGCCGGGCGTCGCCCCCGCCTCCTGAGGCATCCGTGACACCCCGTTCGGGCCGGTGCCTCCCTGGCGCCGGCCCGACGGCGTGCCCCCGACCTCCGCCCACACCGTCTTGCCGGGCCCCCGCGCCGCCACACCCCACTCCCGGGCCACGGCGGCCACCACCAGCAGCCCGCGCCCGTCCTCCGCCGACCACGGATCGACGGGCGCGGGCGCGTCCGGCGGCCCCGCGTCGCTCCGGGTGTCGCTGACCATCACCCGCACGCTCCCGCCTCCGTACTCGAGCCGCAGCTCGAAGTCCCTTCCGGGCAGCCGCCCGTGCAGCACGGCGTTCGCGGCGAGCTCCCCGACGACGAGCCCGACGTCGTCGGACAGCCCGCACCCATACGGAACCCCCCAGACGTCCAGCTGCGCCTGCGCGAGCCGCCGGGCGAGCCGGGCCCCGCGCCGCGTGGAGCTGAACCGCTGTGCCATGTCACTCTTTTCAGTCGTCACCTCACCGAGCGTGTCCACCGGGCTCTACGCTTTCCAGTAGTCGCGGCGTGACGCAGATCCGCTGTAGGGGCGCCGACGTCTGTGTGTACGGCTTGTACGGACGAAGGCGGTTCAGCCGATGAACGACATGTCAGACCGCGAGGAACGACCCGAACGCCCCGTCGAGGCGGACGGCACGGCCCACCTCTTCCGGGCGCTGGGCAAACAGATCAAGGCGCTGCGGGAGGCGGCCGGCTTCCACCAGAAGGACCTGGCCGCGCGGCTGCACGTGAGCGAGGACCTGATCGGCGCGATCGAGCGCGGAGTCCGCACCCCGCAGCCGGACCTGCTGGAACGGGCGGACGAGGTGCTGGGGGCCCGGGGCGTCCTGCGGGTGGCGATCCCGGACGTGAAGGACGCGCTGAAGCGGGCGCGGACGCGGCATCCTGACTGGTTCCGGAGTTACGCGGAGGCCGAGGCGGCTGCCCAGGCGGTGCACGAGTACGGATTCCAGGCTGTACCGGGCCTCTTGCAGACTGAGCGCCACGCGCGGGAGATCTTCACGCAACGCCGCCCACTGCTTGACGAGGCGACGATCGAGAAGCGAGTGCAGGATCGCCTGTCTCGCCAGCAGATCTTCGAACGCTGGCCGTCCCCTACGTTCAGCTTCATCCTCGACCAGAACCTGTTGGAGCGGCAGGTGGGCGGACCGGAGGTCCATCGCGAACAGCTCCAACGCATTCTGCACGTCGGCCGGTTGCGCACCGTGGAGCTACAAGTGGTGCCGTATGGACAGGGCGCGCATGCCGCCATGGACGGCGCATTCACCCTGCTCCACCCCAAGGGCCGCCAACAGATTGCGTACTACGAGATGTACGGGCGCCCCCATCTGATCACTGACCCCGATCAGGTACGCATCATGGCCGAGCGCTGTGGGATCATCCGGGCACAGGCGCTCGCGCCCCACGAGTCCCTCGCCTTGATCGAGAAAACGCTGGGAGAAGTCAGATGAAGACCACCGACCTGGCCTGGTTCAAGAGCAGCTACAGCGACGGCGAGGGCGGCGACTGCGTCGAGGTGGCGCTCGCCTGGCAGAAGTCCAGCTACAGCACGGGCGAAGGCGGCAACTGCGTGGAGGTCGCCGCCTGCCCCGCCGCCGTCCACGTCCGGGACTCCAAGGTGACCGCCGGTCCCGAGCTGGCCGTGGCTCCTGCCACCTGGAGCGCGTTCCTGGGCGGGATCACCGCCGCCCCGTGATGCCGCCCGCCGCGCGCGGGGCCTCGTACCCGGCCATCATGGTGGGGTGAGGCGTACGCGTACGGTGCTGCTCTGCATCGCCGGGCTGGTGGCGGCCACGCTCCCCGCAGGGGCAGCGGCGGCCGCCGCGCCGGGAGGCTGCGTGCGCACCCCCGGGCCCGCTCGGGGCCAGGCCGCCGACGTGCTCGAGCTCGCCGAGCAGGCCAAGCGGGAGCTCGGGCTGAACAGCTTGATCCTCCGGGTCTCCAAGGACGGCAAGGAGCTCGTCACGACCGCGCTCGGCGAGTCCGTGACGGGCGTCCCGGCCGATCCGGCGATGCACTTCCGCTCGGGATCGGTGGCGATCGCGTACATGGCCACCGTGCTGCTCCAGCTGGTCGAGGAGGGCAGGGCGGGTCTGGACGACACCATCGACCGATGGCTGCCGGACGCTCCGCACGCCAAGGAGATCACCCTGCGCCAGCTCGGCAACTCCACCTCGGGCCTGCACGACTACGTGACGGACCCCAAGTTCCTCGCCGAGCTGGAGGCGGCGCCGTTCCGGCACTGGACCTCCGCGGAGGTCATCGGCATCGCCGCCGCCCATCCGCTCTGGTACCCGCCGGGCACCAACTTCAGCTATTCGCACGCCAACTTCCAGCTGCTCGGCGCCGCGCTGGAGAAGATCAGCGGCGTGTCCCTGGAGCGGCTGCTCCAGGAACGCGTGATGCGGCCGCTCGGGCTGGGCGAGACCGCCAACGGCGCCACCCCCGAGATCCCGGTGCCCGCGCTGCACTCCTTCACCTCGGACCGCGGGATCTACGAGGAGTCCAGCTACTGGAATCCGTCGTGGACCACCGCTCCGGGCGCTGTCCTCACCACCGACATCTGCGATCTGGAGCGGTCCGCGCGCGCCATCGGAACCGGCGAGCTGCTGTCCCCGGAGTCGTTCCGGACCCAGCTGGACCCGGGCACGGTGGGGCTCGGCAGCACGACGGACGGGTGCCCGGCCACCGTGTGCCTGAAGAACACGCGCGAGGCGCACTTCGGCTTCGGGGTCCTCGTCGACAACGGCTGGATCGAGCAGAACCCCTCGTTCTCCGGCTACGCGGCCATCCAGGCCTACCTCCCGGCCGAGAAACTGGCCATCGCCGTCAGCGCGACCAAGGGCCCGAAGACCCCGGAGGGCAACCAGGCCCAGACCGTGGCCGAGCGGATCTCCGCCCTGCTGGCCCCGGACCGGCCCCTGAAGTCGAAGCACCCGCACTCCTAGGGACGGCTCAGGCCCCCGGTCCCGCCCACAGGCCGTCCTCGGTCAGCCCCAGCAGGCCGATGGCGTTGCCGCGCACGATGCGGTCGACCACGTCGGGTGCCAGGTGTCCCATCTGCGCCTCGCCGACCTCGCGGGACTTGGGCCAGGTGGAGTCCGAGTGGGGGTAGTCCGTCTCGTAGAGGACGTTTCCGGCGCCGATCGAGTCCAGGTTCCTCAGGCCGAAGGCGTCGTCGAAGAAACAGCCGAAGACGTGCTCGGCGAAGAGCTCGGACGGCGGGCGGTGGACCTTGTCGGCGACTCCGCCCCAGCCGCGGTTCTCCTCCCAGACCACGTTGGCGCGCTCCAGGATGTAGGGGATCCAGCCGATCTGGCCCTCCGCGTACATGATCCGCAGGTTGGGGAAGCGCTCGAACTTGCCGCTCATCAGCCAGTCGACCATCGAGAAGCAGCAGTTGGCGAAGGTGATGGTGGAGCCGACGGCCGGCGGGGCGTCCGCCGAGGTGGACGGCATCCGGCTCGACGAGCCGATGTGCATGGCGATGACCGTGCCGGTCTCGTCGCAGGCCCGGAGGAAGGGGTCCCAGTAGTCCGTGTGGACGGAGGGGAGGCCCAGGTGCGGGGGTATCTCCGAGAAGGCGACCGCGCGGACGCCGCGGGCGGCGTTGCGGCGGACCTCGGCGGCCGCGAGCTCGGCGTCCCACAGCGGGATGAGGGTCAGCGGGATGAGCCGGCCGCGGGCCTGGGGGCCGCACCACTCCTCCACCATCCAGTCGTTGTACGCCCGCACGCCGAGCAGCCCCAGCTCGCGGTCGGAGGCCTCGGTGAAGGTCTGGCCGCAGAAGCGGGGGAAGGTGGGGAAGCAGAGGGCCGACTGGACGTGGTTGACGTCCATGTCCGCGAGGCGTTCGGGAACCGAGAAGGACCCCGGGCGCATCTGCTCGTAGGTGATGACTTCCAGTTTGATCTCGTCGCGGTCGTACCCGACGGCGGTGTCGAGTCGGGTGAGCGGCCGGTGCAGGTCCTCGTACACCCACCAGTCGCCGATCGGGCCGTCGTCGCCCCTGGCCCCCATCACGGGGGCGAACTTGCCGCCGAGGAAGGTCATTTCCTTCAAGGGGGCGCGGACGACGCGGGGGCCGGTGTCCTTGTACTTGGACGGGAGGCGGTCCCGCCAGACATGGGGGGGCTCCACCGTGTGGTCGTCCACCGAGATGATCTTCGGGAAGGTCTCCATACCCGATACGGTAGCGCCGATCTGACGAACCGTCAGCTAGTTGGGCGCCGATCCGGCCCGGATCGGGACCGGATCAGGAACGACTCGGTCCGGGACGGGCTGACGTGTACGCGCAAGACAGGGCAGACTGACCCTTACACCGACGGAAGGCAGGGGGACGACAGATGGACGGCGTACCGGCCATCCCGCAGCCGCGGAAACACCCCGAGTCCCTTGCGGCCACCACCGCACGCACCACCACCGCCGCGGGCACCACGGTGGCCGGAGCCCCCGCACCCGATCCCGCCGAACGCGCCGCGGGCGACTCGCGGTTCGCCGTGCTCGGCCCCATCCGCGCCTGGCGCGGGGGCGACGCGCTGCCCTCCGGGACGCCCCAGCAGCGGGCCCTGCTCGCCACGCTGCTGCTGCGCGACGGGCGCACCGCCACCGCGCCCGAGCTGATCGACGCCATCTGGGGCGAGGACCCGCCGCAGCAGGCCCTCGCCACCATCCGGACCTACGCCTCCCGCCTGCGCAAGGTCCTCGACCCCGGGCTGCTCGTCTCCGACGCCGGCGGCTACGCCATCCGGCTGCGCTCCGCCGCCACCCTCGACCTGGGCGTCGCCCGCAGCCTGGCCGCCGACGCCGATTCCGCCCGCGGGGCCGGTGACCGGACCCTCGCCCGTACGCTGCTGGCCCGCGCCCTCGACCTGTGGGACGGCGAGCCCCTCGCCGGAGTCCCCGGCCCCGCCGCGGAGACCGAGCGCACCCGGCTCGCCGAATGGCGCCTCCAGCTGGTGGAGACCCGCCTGGACCTGGACCTGGAGGTCGGCCACCACGCCGAGGCCGTCTCCGAGCTGACCGCCCTCACCGCCGCCCACCCGCTGCGCGAACGCCTGCGCGAGCTGCTGATGCTCGCCCTCTACCGCAGCGGCCGGCAGGCCGAGGCCCTCGCCGTCTACGCCGACACCCGCCGGCTCCTCGCCGACGAGCTCGGGGTCGACCCGCGCCCCGAACTCTCCGCCCTCCAGCAGCGCATCCTGAACGCCGACGCCGACCTCGCCCGCGCCGAGGACCCGGCGCCGGCCGCCGCGACCGTGCACGTGAGGCCCGCCCAGTTGCCCGCGACCGTCCCCGACTTCACCGGCCGCACCAGCTTCGTCGACGAGCTCGGCACCATCCTCTCCGGCGGCACCGAGGGCCAGGTGATGGCCGTGTCCGCGCTCGCCGGGATCGGCGGCGTCGGCAAGACCACCCTCGCCGTGCACGTCGCGCACGCCGCCCGCCGGCACTTCCCGGACGGCCAGCTCTACGTCGACCTCCAGGGCACCGAGCCCCGCCCGGCCGAACCCGAGGCCGTCCTCGGCTCCTTCCTGCGGGCCCTGGGCACCCCCGACACCCTCATCCCCGACTCCCCCGCCGACCGGGCCGCGCTCTACCGCTCCACCCTCGACGGCCGCCGCGTCCTGGTCCTGCTCGACAACGCCCGCGACGCCGCCCAGGTCCGCCCGCTGCTGCCGGGCACCGCCGGCTGCGCCGCCCTGGTCACCAGCCGGGTCCGCATGGCGGGCCTCGCCGGGGCCCATCTCGTCGACCTCGACGTGATGAGCCCCGATGAGGCCCTCCAGCTCTTCACCCGGATCGTCGGCGAGGAGCGCGTGCGCGCCGAACGCCAGGCCGCCCTCGACGTGGTCGGCGCCTGCGGCTTCCTGCCGCTGGCCATCCGGATCGCCGCCTCCCGGCTCGCCGCCCGCCGCACGTGGACCGTCTCCGTCCTCGCCGCCAAGCTGGCCGACGAGCGCCGCCGCCTCGACGAGCTGCAGACCGGCGACCTCGCCGTCAAAGCCACCTTCGAACTGGGCTACGGCCAGCTGGAGCCGGCCCAGCAGCGCGCGTTCCGCCTCCTCGGCCTCGCCGACGGCCCCGACATCTCCCTGTCGGCGGCGGCCGCCGTACTGGACCTGCCCGAGCACGACACCGAGGACCTCCTCGAGGCCTTAGTGGACTGCTCGCTCCTCGAATCCGCCGCCCCCGGCCGCTACCGCTTCCACGACCTCGTACGCCTCTACGCGCGCGCCTGCGCCGAGCGCGACGAGCAGCCGCCGAGCGGGCGCGAGGCCGCCCTGGACCGGCTCCTGGACTTCTACCTGGCCACCGCCTCCGGGGTCTACGCCCTGGAGCGCCCCGGCGACCGGCTCCCGGCCCACCTGTCCGACACCCACTACCCCGGGCTCGTCTTCGGCGAGCCGCGCGCCGCCCTGGACTGGCTCTACGCCGAGGCCGACCCGCTGCTGGCGTGCGTACGGCAGGCCTCCGTACGCGGCGGCGAGACGCTCGTCCTGCGGCGGGCCGTGGACCTGCTGTGGGCGGCGAAGGACCTGGCCGAGTCGGGGGCCAACTCCAAGCAGTACGAGTCGGCCGCCGTCGCGCTGCGCGACGCCGCCCAGGCCGCCAAGGACCCCTACGCCGAGGGCCGGGCGCGCACCACGCTCACCAACGTGCACCTGGTCGCGGGCCGGTTCGCCGAGGCCGACGACGAGGCCCGCCAGGCCACGGCGCTGGCCCGGGAGGCCGGCGACCCGCTGCCCAGCTGCTGGGCGCCCAACGACCGCGGGATCATCGCGCTCTACCAGGGCCGGCACGCGGACGGCGAGCGCTACCTGCTGGAGGCCATCGAGGGCTTCCGGGCCGACGCGAACAACGTGGGCGAGGCGAGCGCGCTGTGCAACCTCTCCCGCATCCACGTGGAGCTGGGCCGCCTCTCCAGCGCCATAGACCTCGCCCAGCAGGGCATCGCCATCTACGACCGGATGGGCCTGACCCTGCGCCTGGCCAACGGCCGCTACGCGCTGGGCATCGCCCTCACCCAGGCGGGCCGGCTCGGCGAGGCCCTGACGCAGCTGACCGAGGCGCTGTCGCTGTTCCACGACAACCGCCAGCCCCTGTGGGAGGGCGTGACCCACTTCCGGCTCGCCGAGACCCATCTGGCGGCGCGCAGGCCGACGTTGGCCGCCTCGCACGCCGAGCAGGCCATCGCGCTGCGCGGGATCGGCGGGGAGTGGCGGCGGGCCACCGTGCTGACGGTGCTGGGCAAGGCGCTGCGGCGGCTGGGGCAGACGGACCGGGCGCGGGCGTGCTGGCGGGACGCGGAGGCCGTCTTCGCACAGCTGGGTTCGGCCGAACTGGCGGAGGTGCGGGCGCTGCTGGCGTCCGAGATCGCGGCCTGACGGCGGTGACCTGCAGTGACGTCCGATGAACGAGGCGTTCATCGTTCGTTTATCGCCCGGCGCCACTATTAGTGCATCGACCCGGCGCGTCGGGGGGCAACCGGGTCGGTTGGAGGACCACCCGTTCGGCGGTCCGCGGGGGAATCGCCGAGCGGGCCCTACCCATCCATCAGGAGATTCGATGACGACGAACGAGAACATCCTGCCGAACGACGGCGACATCAAGCCGCTCGACAACCACGCCTCGGGCGTCGAAATCGAGACTCTCGACAACCACGCGTCGGGGATCGAGATCAAGCCCCTCGACAACCACGCGTCGGGCGAGGAGATCCAGACGCTGGACAACCACGCGTCCGGTCCGCGCCCGTAGCAGGCACGACCGCACCAAGCACCACGAACGTACGGGGGAAACGTACGGGGGACGTACGGGGGACGTACGGGGGAGCACGGGGGGACGGCGGTCGCGGTGGCCCGGAGGGGGAGCCACCGCGACCGCCGTCGCATGCCCGCGTACGGATGCGGACGCCCGCGCCTACGCTGGGGGTGTGTTCACCAGCCACGGGCCGAGCGTCCGCGAACTCGCCGTGCAGGCCCTCTCCTCGGTCGAGCGCGGCTACGACCTGCTCGCCCCGAAGTTCGACCACACGCCCTTCCGCACCCCGGACCGGATGCTCGACGCCGTCGAGGAGACCCTGGCCGAGCGGGAGGGCTCCTTCGGTTCCGGGCTGGACGTCTGCTGCGGCACGGGGGCCGGGACCGGCATGCTGCGGCGGCTGTGCCGGGACCGCGTGACGGGGGTGGACCTGAGCGCGGGCATGCTGGCCGAGGCCCGGCGGGCGCATCCGGACCCGCGCGTGGACTTCGTACGGGCCGACGCGCGTGCCCTGCCGCCCGCGCTCGCGGACTCCTACGACCTGGCCGTCAGCTTCGGTGCCTTCGGCCACTTCCTGCCCTCGGAACGCCCCGCCCTTTTCGCCGGGGTCCACGCGGCGCTGCGCGAGGGAGGGCTCTTCGCCTTCCCGATCGGCGCGCCGATCCCGCCGGCCCACCCGCTGTGGTGGGCGGTCGCGGGCTTCGACGCTGCGATGCGGGTGCGCAACGCGGTGTGGCGCCCGCCCTTCGTCATGTACTACCGGACCTTCCCGCTGGGCCCGGTCCGCACCGACCTCCGCACGGCCGGCTTCACGGTGGAGACGGTCCCCCTGGCCCACTTCGGCCACCGGCCCTCAGGCGCCCCGAACTGGCGCCTGGTCCTGGCCCGCAAGACGGGACCGACTCGCCAAGGGCCCGTGCGGAAGGGCTCAGCCGAGTAGGCTGGCTCGGGACCCCTGGAGGAAAACCATGGCAGCCGAGCTCCCGGAGTGGATGCTCCCGCCCCGCCCGAGCGGCTGGGAGGCGGACGACCTCGATCACTGGCCCCAGGCTCCCCGGCACACCGAGCTCATCGACGGAGCGCTGATCTTCATGTTGTCCCCGCAGCGGTCCTGGCACGCCCGGCTCGTGGAGAACCTGACCTTCAGCCTGCGGCAGGCCGCGCCTGCCGGCATCGAGGTCGAACGGGAGATGACCGTCCGTCTCGACAAGAGGAGCCGCCCCGAACCGGACATCCTGGCTGCGACGGTCGCCTACGACCCCGACCGCACCCGTTACCTCCCCGACGAGGTCGCCCTAGTGATCGAAGTGGTGTCCGAGGAGTCGGCGGACCGGGACCGGTCCATGAAGCCGTTCAAGTACGCCCAGGCCGGCATCCCCCACTTCTGGCGAGTCGAGGACGAGCCGGCCGGGCCCGCCGTGCACGTCTACGAACTGGACACGGTCACCCGGTCGTACGTGGCGACCGGGATCCACCGCGAGTGGCTGAAGGTGTCGGTGCCGTTCCCCGCGGCCATCGACCTGGGCAGGCTCGTCCCCTGATGCGGCCCCGACTCAGCGGGCCCGCAGTTCGCGTTTGAGGATCTTGCCGCTCGCGTTGCGCGGGAGCTCGGCGACGAACTCCACCGCGCGCGGGACCTTGTAGTTGGCCATCTCCCTCCGCGACCAGGCGATCAGGTCGTCGGCGGTGAGGGTGGAGCCGGGGCGGCGGACGGCGTAGGCCTTGCCGACCTCGCCGAGCCGCGGGTCCGGGACGCCGACCACCGCGACGTCGGCGATGTCCGGGTGGAGGCCCAGGAGCTGCTCGATCTCGGCGGGGTAGGCGTTGAAGCCGCCGACGATGAACATGTCCTTGATCCGGTCGGTGATGCGCAGGTTGCCGTCCTCGTCCGTGAACCCCACGTCGCCGGTGAGCAGCCAGCCCTCCGGGGTGATGGCCTTCGCCGTCTCGTGGGGGTCCTCGAAGTACCCCCGCATGACGTGGTGGCCGCGGACCGCGATCTCGCCCACCCGGCCGGCGGGCAGCGCCCGTCCCTCCGCGTCCCTGATCATCACCTCGGTGTCCGGGATGGCCCGCCCCGAGGTCTCGGCGATGGTCCGGGCCGGGTCGCCGCGGCGGCACATGGTGACGATGCCGCTGGCCTCGGAGAGTCCGTAGGCGGTGAGGACGGTGGCGATGCGCAGTTCGCCGCGCAGCCGCTCGACCAGCTGGAGCGGGACGACGGCCGCGCCGGTGACGACCAGGCGCAGGGCGGAGAGGTCGTGGTGGGCGCGCTGGGGGTGGTCGAGCAGGGACTGGTGGAGCGTGGGCGGCCCGGGGAGCACGGAGATCCGCTCGGCGGCGATGTTGGCGAGGACGGTGTCCACGTTGAAGACGGGCTGCGGGATCATCGTGGCCCCGCGCATCAGGCAGGCGATGATCCCGGCCTTGTAGCCGAAGGTGTGGAAGAAGGGGTTCACGATCAGGTAGCGGTCGCCCTCGCGCAGTCCGGCGAGCTCGCTCCACACGTCGTAGCAGCGCAGGGACTGGGCGTGGGTGATGACGGCGCCCTTGGGGCTGCCGGTGGTGCCGGAGGTGTAGATGATGTCGGAGGGGGCGTCGCCGGGGATGGCCTCGGCGCGCTCGCGGACGGCGCCGGCCGCCACGGAGTCCCCGCCCGCCAGGAAGTCCTTCCAGGTGCGGAAGGAATCGGGGGCGTCCTCGGCGAGGACGACGACCTGCTCCAGGTGCGGCAGCCCGGGCAGCGGGCCCTCGCCGGTGCCCTCGGCCGTGGCGCGGCGCAGGGAGGCGACGTAGGAGGTGCCGAGGAAGGTGCCGGTGACGAAGAGCAGCCGGGCCCGGCTGCGCCGCAGGACGTACGCGGCCTCGGTGCCCTTGAAGCGGGTGTTGAGGGGGACGAGCACCGCGCCCGCGGAGACGGCGCCGAGGGCGGAGACGATCCACTCCAGGGTGTTGGGGGCCCAGACGGCGACCCGGTCGCCCGGTTCGACCCCGGCGGCGATACAGGCGGCCGCGGCGCGCTCGACGCGCTCACCGAGCTGGGCGTAGTCGAGGCGGACCCGGCCGTCCACGACGGCCTCGCGGTCGGCGTAGCGCGCCGCGGCGTCGCGCACGAGGCCGGCGATGCTGCCCCACCTCAGGTCCCCGCGCGGGTCGGTGCCCTCCTCCCGCGCCGCGCCCCCGCGACTGTTCACCGATCCGCCCGCACCCGCACCCTCGTCCACGCCCTCGTACATCGCACGCCCCTCCCTGCGATCCCAGTAGCTGACTATCCGTCAGATTAGCTGTAGCCTTCGCGGCTGTCAGTACTGATACACCTCCGGAGGTGGCGATGGCGGCAACGCTCAAGGACGCGACAGCGATAGTCGGCATCGGCCAGACCGCCTTTGCCAGACAACTGCCGCAGACTGAGAAGGAATTGGCATGCCGGGCCATTCTGGCAGCCCTCGCCGACGCGGGGATAGAACCCGCCGAGGTCGACGCCTTCGCCTCCTACACCATGGAGGAGACCGACGAGGTCGAGGTCGCCAAGGCCATCGGCGCCGGTGACGTCACCTTCTTCTCCAAGATCGGCTACGGCGGCGGCGGATCCTGCGCCACCGTCGGGCACCTGGCCTCCGCCGTGGCCACCGGCCAGGCCACCGTCGGCGTCGCCTGGCGCTCGCGCAAGCGCGGCTCCGGCCCCCGCCCCTGGAAGAACACCGCCGTCCAGCTGCCCACCCCCGGCCAGTGGACCCGCCCCTTCGGGCTGCTGCGCCCGGCCGACGAGATCGGCATGCTGGCCCGCCGGTACATGCACGAGTACGGCGCCACCCGCGACCACCTCTTCAACGTGGCGATGGCCTGCCGCAACCGGGCCAACGAGAACCCGGCCGCGATGATGTACGAACGCCCGCTGACCCGCGAGATGTACATGACCTCCCGCATGATCAGCGACCCGCTCTGCCTCTTCGACAACTGCCTGGAGACGGACGGGGCGCTGGCCTGCGTGATCGTCTCCGCCGAGCGGGCCCGGGACTGTCGACAGAAGCCCGTCTACGTGCACTCCGTGGCCCAGGGCCTGCCCGCCCAGCACCACGGCATGGTCAACTACTGGAACGACGACCCCCTGTCCGGGCCCGCTTGGACGGCCGCCCGCCACCTGTGGAAGCAGGCCGACTTCGGCCCCCAGGACGTGGACGTCGCCCAGATCTACGACGCCTTCACCCCGCTGATCCCGCTCTCGCTGGAGGGCTACGGCTTCTGCGGGCGCGGCGAGGGGGCCGCCTTCACCGAGGGCGGAGCCCTGGAGATGGGCGGCCGGCTCCCGATCAACACCGGGGGCGGCGGCCTGTCGGAGGCCTACGTGCACGGCTTCAACCTGATCAACGAGGGCGTCAAGCAGCTGCGCGGCGTCTCCACCGCCCAGGTGCCAAACGCCGCGACCTGCCTGGTGACGGCGGGCGAGGGCGTCCCGACGTCCGCGATCCTGCTGCGCGCCTGAGCGGCGCGACCGAGGCCGAGCCGCCGAGCCCCGAGCCCCGAGCCCCGAGGAGGGCCACGCCATGACCACCACCGAGGAATCGCTTCTGCTCCCCGTCCCCGACGAGGACGGCGCCCCCTTCTGGGAGTACGCCGCCCGGGGCGAACTGCGGGTCCAGGCCTGCACGGCCTGCGGCAGACTCCGCTTCCCGCCGCGCCCCTGCTGCCCGCACTGCCAGTCCTTCGACTCCGAGTGGCGCCTGACCAGCGGCCGGGGCCGCATCTGGTCCTACGTCCAGCCGCATCCGCCGCTGCTGCCCGCCTACGCCGCACAGGCCCCGTACAACGTGATCCTCGTGGAACTCGCCGACGCCCCGCACATCCGGCTGGCCGGGAACCTGGTGGCCTCGGCCGACGCCCCGCTGAACTCCGTGGACCCGGCCCGGCTGCGCATCGGGGCACGGGTGCAGGCGGTGTTCACCGAGACGGGCGGGGTCGCGGTGCCGCGCTGGATCCTGGAGAAGCCGTGACCCTGCGGGTGGAGCGGGACAAGGCGGCCGGGGTCGCGGTCGTCACCCTGGACCGGGAGCGCAGGCACAACGCCATCGACCTGGAGACGGCCGCCGAACTGGCTGCGGTGTGGCGGCAGTTCCGGTTCGAGGACGAGGTGCGGGCGGTCGTGCTGACCGGCGCCGGGACGGCCGCCTTCTGCACGGGAATCGACCGGGGGGCGCAGGTGCCGCAGCCGGGGTCCCCGTACTCGGTCGACGACCCGCTGGTCTCCATCGGCCCGAAGGCCAACGACCTGTGGAAGCCGGTGGTCGCCGCGGTCAACGGCATGGCCTGCGGCGGGGCGTTCTACCTGCTGGGCGAGGCGGAGTTCATCGTCTCCTCCTCATCGGCCACCTACTTCGACCCGCACACCGCCTACGGCATGGTCAGCGCCTACGAGGCCATGTACATGGCGCAGCGGATGCCCTTCGGGGAAGCCGCCCGGATGTCCCTGATGGGCACGGCGGAACGGCTCTCCGCGCGGCGGGCCTACGAGATCGGCCTGGTCTCCGAGCTCGCCGAGCCCGGGGAGCTGCTCGCGGCGGCCCTGCGCGCGGCCGGGACCCTGGCCGGCTTCCCGACGGAGGCCGTGCAGGGCACCGTACGGGCCCTGTGGTCGGCGAAGCAGGCGGCGCTCCAGCAGGCCCTGGCGCAGGCCCCGGCGCTGATCGCACTGGGCAACCTGCCCCCGGACCGGCAGGCGGACCTGTTCGCGGCCCGGCCGCCGGGCAGGGAGTTCCGGCTGCGCTGACCGGCCCGTCAGCGCGGCTTGCGGGACTTGCTCGCCTTGGGCGCGGGCGTGCCCTTGGACCCGTCGGAGGTCGGCCCGGAGCTGGCCCCCGGCGTCGCGCTCGCGGAGGAACCGCTGGTAGTGGGCTTGCCGAGGCGGCAGTTCCTGACCTGCGCGGCGCGCGAGGGGTCGTCGAGGGCGACGTCGACCGTGCGGGTCTCGCGCGCCCCCAGGTCCACCCGGACGACCGTGGACTCGACGGCGGCTCCGCCGGCGCCCTCCCGGTGGAGGTCGACCTCGAAGGCCGCCCTGCGGTCGAGCTTCGAGGTGAACCGGAGCGTGGTGGCGGGCGTCGCGGAACCCGTGCAGGTGACCACCACGACGGTGGCCGGGTCGCCGGTCGGGCTCGCGGAGGCCGTGGCCGAGGCGGACGCCGTACTGCCGCTGCCGCTGTGGCTCTTCTTCTTGCTCTTGGAGCTGGAGCATCCGCCGCCGCTGCTGCTGCTCTTGCTCTTGCCCGAGCTCTTCCCGCCGCTGCTGCCACCGCTCGACGAGAAGCCCGTCAGCGCGAACACCACGGCCACCAGGACCGCGGTCAATCTGATGTGACGTCCAGCCGCCATGGCCCGCACCCTCCCGTTGGACAGACGGCCGGTCACGCTACCAGGCGGCCCGCAAACGCCGGCGGCCCCGGTCCCCTGGAGGGGGCGGGGCCGACCGGCCGTACGGGCGGGGTGGAATCAGGCGGCGGAGACGACGCCGGAGGCCGCGATCTCGACCTTGCCCTTGGGGGCGCCGGACTGCGAGCCCAGGGCCTCGATCTGGTCGACGAGCTCCTGGCCCGAGACGACCTCGCCGAAGACGACGTGCTTGCCGTCGAGCCACGGGGTCAGGACCGTGGTGATGAAGAACTGCGAGCCGTTGGTGTTGCGGCCGGCGTTCGCCATCGACAGCAGGTACTTGCGGTCGTGCTTCAGCTGGAAGTTCTCGTCCGCGAACTTCTCGCCGTAGATGCTCTTGCCGCCGGTGCCGTTGTGGTTGGTGAAGTCACCGCCCTGCAGCATGAACTGCGGGATGACGCGGTGGAAGCCCGAGCCCGCGTAGCCGAAGCCGTTCTGGCCCGTGCACAGCTCGCGGAAGTTGCGCGCGGTCTGCGGGACGACGTCGTCGAAGAGGTTGAAGACGATGCGGCCCTTGGGCTCGCCGTTGATGGTGATGTCGAAGTACACGTTGTCGCTCATGGGGTCCATCCTGTCACTCCCGGTGCGTTCCGCTACCGGGAGGGGGGCCGAGTCGCCTCAGCCGCTCGTACGGGTGCCGGTGCCCTTCGCCGCGTCCAGGGCGTACACGCAGCGGTCCTTGCTGCACGCGTAGACCACGCCCGCCTCCGCCACCGGGGCGCCCGTGATCTCGCCGCCCGTCGCCAGCTTCCAGCGCAGCTGGCCGCCCGCCGCGTCCAGCGTGTACAGGCAGTGGTCGGCCGAACCGAAGTGCACCCGGCCGTCCGCGACGGCCGGCAGGCCGGTGATCTCGCCGCCCGCCGCGAACCGCCACTTCGGGGTGCCGGTGACCGCGTCGAGCGTGTACAGGGCGCTGCCCGCGCCCAGGTGGACGTTGCCGTGCGCGACGAGCACCGGGTCCGGGGAGGTGCGCGCCTCGGTCGCGATGCGCCAGCGGTCCTGGCCGGTGGCCGCGTCCAGGGCGTAGACGGTGCCCAGGTAGTCGGCGAGGTAGACCCCGCCGCCGGTGACCGCGGCGCCCGGCGCGAAGGCCGGGGGCGCCAGGAAGACCGCGGGGGCCTCGAAGTGCCAGCGGACCCGGCCCGAGGCCCGGTCCACCGACAGCACGCGGGTGCCGGCGGCGACGTAGACGTTGCCGTCCGGGGCCGGGGTGACCCGTACGGGGACGTTCCCGCAGGAGCCCGCGTCACCGACCGGGTAGGACCAGGACTCGCGGCCGCTGCGGGCGTCGAGGGCGCGCAGCCGGGCGTCCTGCCACACGTACACCGTGCCGTCGTGGAGGACGGGGGCCGCCTCCGGGGTCTCGAAGTCGGTCTGCGCGCCGGTCAGCTCCCACAGCTTCTGGCCGCTGGACGCCTCCCAGCCCTGAACGCCGCCGCCACGGGTGGCGGTGACGACCGTGCCGCGCTCCGCGCGCAGGGCGTACACCCAGGCGTCGGCGGACACCCGCCACCGCTCGGAGCCGTCGGAGGCGTCGAGCGCGAAGAGGGAAGGGCCGTCGGAGGCGTGGATGCGTCCGTCGGCCACGGCCATGGACCAGGCGACGTCGCGGGTCTTGAACTGGCGGCGGCCGCTGGCCACGTCCAGGGCGTGCACCTCGAAGGAGGTCACGTAGAGCAGGTCGCCGGCGACGGTGGGGGTGCCCCAGACGTCGTTGGACATGCGGAAGCGCCACGGGCGCCAGCGGCCGCTGTCCGGGGCGGGGCCGGGAGCCGGTACGGAGGCCACCGCGGGGGCGGCCACCGAGCCGCCGGGCGGCCGGATCCAGCCGGTCGCCGAATCGGCGGCGGCGTGCGCCGCGGGCGCCGAGGCCGTCGCCCGCGGTCCGGGCCCGATCGGCACCGGGGACCCGGCCAGCAGGACGGGCTCGCCCGAGGGGGCCGGGGACATCGGCGGGTGGTGCGGGCGCTGCGGAACGGCATGTCCGGTGCGCGGGTCCACCCAGGCCTCGGCGCCGCGCGGGCGCCGGTGCGTGGCGGGGCCCGAGATCGGCCCCCTGGGCCCCGCCGCGCCGCCCGGGCCGTGGCCGGGGGCGGGCACGGCGGCGGCGGGCGTGCGGTTGCCCGCCCGGCGGGCCTCGATCATGGCGACGGCCCGCCCGGGCAGCCAGGCCGAGGCCGTCCCGCTGTCGTCGCCGCCGTCGAAGAGGTGCGGGGCGAGCTGGGCCTGCAGGTCGGCCGGAGTGGGCCGCAGGGCGGCGTCCATCTGCATGCAGGACTCGATGAGCGGCCGCAGCTCGGCGGGCAGGCCCTCCAGGTTGGGGCCCTCGCGCAGCAGCATGAAGACGGTCTCCACCGGGTTGGCCCCGTGGTACGGCGGATGCCCGGTCGCGGCGAAGACGAGGGTGGAGCCGAGCGAGAAGACGTCGCTGGCGCCCTTGACGCTGCGCGAGTCCTTCGCCTGCTCGGGCGACATGTAGGCGGGGGTGCCGACGGCGACGTTCGTCATGGTCAGGCGGGTGTTGGAGACCCCGCTCGCGATGCCGAAGTCGATCACCCGCGGGCCGTCCTCGACCACGAGGACGTTGGACGGCTTCAGGTCGCGGTGGACCAGGCCCGCGCCGTGGATGGACTGCAGCGCCTCGGCGATGCCGGCCGCGAGCCACCGTACGGCCTGGGCGGGCATGGGCCCGCACTCGTTGACGATCTCCTCGAGGGAGGGCGCCGGCACGTAGGCGGTGGCCAGCCACGGCACGGCGGCGCGCGGGTCGGCGTCGACCACGGCCGCGGTGTAGAAGCCGGACACGGCGCGGGCCGCCTCCACCTCGCGGGTGAAACGGACCCGGAAGAGCTGGTCCTCGGCGAGCTCCGTGCGCACCGTCTTGATCGCGACCCGCCGTCCGGACGCGGACCGCGCGAGATAGACCAGCCCCATGCCGCCGGCGCCGAGCCGTCCCAGCACCTCGAAGGGGCCGATCCGTCTCGGGTCGTGCTGCGTCAGCTGCTCCACCACTCGCCTCCACACCTCCCCGTACGGGCCCTCGCCGGGCCCGCTTCCACCAGCACGCGCCGCCGGTGCGGGGCCCCTGCCCCGTGCAGCGTCTCACCCCGGGCGCGGCCCGGGTCGTGCAACCCCGATTCTGTCAGGCCCGCGCCCGGTCCGGCCCCGGCACGGCGGAGGGCCGCCGCGGGTCTTGGATCGTGGAACGCCGGGCCGCCGGGCCCGGGCCCCCGGGCCTCAGGCCTCCGGCTTGGTCCGGGGTTCCGACAGCAGCCCGAAGACCGCCCCCTGATTGTCGGCGACGACCGCGATCCTGCCGTACGGGGTGTCGAAGGGGTCGGCGGTGACCCGGCCGCCGAGCCGCTGCACCACGGCCACGGACTGGTCGCAGTCGGGTACGGCGAAGTAGGCGAGGAAGTGCGCCGGCATGATCTCCGGGAAGGCGTCGGTGATCAGGCTGCGGCCCATGACGGCGGTGCCCGTGCCGGGCGCGGCGCCGGGCGGGGACCACACGCGGTACTCGACGCCCGCGTCGTCCTGGTCCTGCGGGACGTAGCCGAAGACCTTGGCGTAGAAGGCGTCCACGGCGTCGCGGGCCCGTGTGTACACCTCGGTCCAGCAGTATGTGTAGGGCTCCTGCTGCGCGTCGAAGCCGTGGTGGGTGCCGGGCTGCCAGAGGCCGAAGACGGCCCCGCCGGGGTCGGCGGCCATCGCGGCGGTCCCGTACGGGCCGACCGGCATCGGGTCCATCACCATCTGGCCGCCGGCGGCGCGGATGCGCTGGGCGCAGGCGTAGGCGTCGGTGGTGTAGAGGTAGATCCCCCAGACGGTGGGCATCCGGCCGTCCGGCTTGGGGGCGAGGGCGGCGACGTTGCGGCCGCGGCTGTAGGCCTGGGTGTAGTGGCCGTACTCGGCGCCCGCGCTGTCCCCGAAGGTCCACCCGAAGAGCTCACCGTAGAAGCGCTTGCCCGCCTCGACGTCCGGCAGTGAGGCGTCCACCCAGCAGGGTGCGCCTTCCGCGAATGCGGCCATGAGCCCGGTTCCTTCCGTTGTGCGGGGATGTGTACCGTCCCACCTCTCCCACGCGTCCCACCTCTCCCAGCCATGGTCCGCCCGAAAACTTGTCCACAGCCTGTTGATAAGACTATTCGGGGGAAACGCCGAGAAAGCGGGCGCCCCGCCCGGAAGGGGGGCACCGGGGCCGCAATCCACCGCGGACGGGCCCCGCACCGGCGTCGCCGCGCGTCCGCCGCCGCAGCGGATCGGCCCCGCACCCGCGTCCGCCGCCCGTCCGCCGCCCGTCCGCCCCGCGTCCGCCCGGGCGGTGGCGGACCTCCGGCCGGATTCCGCTGCCGCGGCCGCGCGGGACCGGCTTCCGACCAGGCCAGGCGCCCCGTAACCCCATTTGCAGGCGGCCGAATAGCGCGCCGATCACCCCTCGGTAAGCTGACGGCATGACAGGACAAGTACGCACCGTCGACGGGCGTGTCGCCGGCCGGCGCGGCCAGGCGACGCGGCAGAAGCTGCTCGACTGCCTCAGCGAGATGCTCAGCTCCTCGCCGTACCGCGACGTCAAGGTGATCGACGTCGCGCGCAAGGCCGGTACCTCCCCCGCGACCTTCTACCAGTACTTCCCGGACGTCGAGGGCGCCGTCCTGGAGATCGCCGAGGAAATGGCCACCGAGGGCGCGCAGTTGACGCAGCTCGTCGAGGGCCGCACCTGGGTCGGCAAGTCCGGATGGGCCGCCGCCGAGGAACTCGTCGAGGGCTTCCTGGACTTCTGGCGGCGCAACGACGCGATCCTGCGGGTCGTCGACCTCGGCGCGGCCGAGGGGGACAAGCGGTTCTACAAGATCCGCATGAAGATCCTGAACTCCGTCACCAACTCCCTGACGGAGTCGATGAAGGAGCTCCAGGCCAAGGGCAAGGTCGACAAGGACGTCAGCCCCGCGGCGATGGCCGGCTCGCTGGTCGCGATGCTGGCCGCGGTCGCCTCGCACCAGAAGGGGTTCCAGACCTGGGGCGTCAAGCAGGCCGAGCTGAAGCCGAACCTGGCGCTGCTCGTCCACCTCGGCATCACGGGCAAGAAGCCGACCAAGTGACGGCGGGCCCTGGAGAGGGTCCGCCGCCCCGGCACCGGCCGCGCGTCCGTGCGGCTGCGGCCCGTACGCCTGCGATCCGTACGCCTGTGATCCGTACGCCTGCGATCCGTACGCCTGTGATCAGCGACGCTCCAGGCGGAACAGCCGGATCTCGCGCTCGATGCGCGCCTGGTACGTCGCGTACGGCGGCCAGAACCGCAGCGCCGCCCCCCACGCCGCCGCACGCTCCTCCCCCGCCAGCAGCCTGGCCCGCACCGCGATGTCCCGGCCCTTCCAACTCACGGACGCCTCGGGGTGCTTGAGCAGGTTCCCGGTCCATGCCGGGTGCCCGGGGCGGCCGAAGTTCGAGCCGATCAGCAGCCAGCTCACCCCGTCCTCCTCCGGCATGCAGGCGAGCGGGGTGGTGCGCGGCTCTCCGGTCTTGGCGCCCTTGGCGGTGAGGATCACCCCCGGCAGCATCTGGGCGCTGAGGATGACCCTGCCGCGGGTGAGCTTGTGGACCGCCTTGTCCATGGCGGGGATGAAGTGCGGTGCGATCTTGGCGAACAGCATGGTCGAGGAGACCTTCTGCATCAGCTTGACGCCGGGTGCCACGCGAGCCATCAGACGGCCACCTTCTCTGGTGTGGCGGACGGGGTGGTGAACAGGCCCGCGCGGTCGGCGGCGTACGCCCGCAGCCGGTGGACCGGGCCGAACAGCAGCTCGTCGGCCGCCGCCCGCTTGAAGTAGAGGTGCGCGTCGTGCTCCCAGGTGAAGCCGATGCCGCCGTGCAGCTGGATCGCCTCGCCCGCGGTCATCCGCAGGGCCTCCAGGGCCTGGGCGAGGGCGAGGGCGCCCTGCCGCGGGTCCCAGGCGGCGTAGTAGGCCGCCGAGCGAGCCGCCTCCACCTGCACGTACAGGTCGGCGAGGCGGTGTTTGACCGCCTGGAAGGAGCCGATCGCCCGGCCGAACTGCTCGCGCTGGCGCACGTACTCCACGGTGCGGGCGAGGGCCTGGCCGGCCGCGCCGACCGCCTCGGCGGCGAGGACGCAGGCCGCGGTGCGGCCGGTGGCGGCCAGGGCCCCGAGGACGTCGGCGTCCTCCTCGCCCAGCAACTCAGCCGGCACGTCCCGCAGTTGGACCCGGGCCTGGGGGCGGGTCTCGTCCAGGGTGGTCTGCCGCGACCGGACGAGGCCGGGCGCGTCCTGCCGTACGAGGAACAGGAGCGTGCGGCTGCGGGCGAAGCCGCCGGTGTGCGCGGCGACCAGCAGCAGCGGGGCGCTGTGCCCGTCGAGCACCTGGGCGGCCTCTCCGTACAGCCGCCAGCCGCCCTCCGCCTCGGCGGCGCGGGCCTGCACCCCGCCCGCGCGGCCGCCGCCGGACCACGGGCCGGCGGTGTTGTCGCCGGTCAGCGCGAGGGCGGTGGCCAGGGCCGGGCCGGGAACGGCGAGGGCGGCGGTCAGCCCGCCGGCGGCCAGCGGCGGGAGCAGCTCGGAGCGCTGGGCGTCGGTGCCGAGGGCGGTGATCAGCGGCACGCAGAGCGCGGCCGTGGCGAGCAGCGGCGAGGGCAGGAGCGCCCGCCCGGTCTCCTCGCAGGCCAGCGCCAGGTCGGCGGGGGCGCAGCCGACGCCCCCGTACTCCTCGGCGACGGCGAGGCCGGGCAGCCCCAGCCGCTCGGCGAGCTGCTGCCACAGCTCGCGGTCGTGTCCGGCGGTGGTGCGGACGGCGGCCTTGACCTCGTCGGGGCCGCAGCGTTTGCCCAGGATCTCGCGCAGGGTACGGCGTATCTCTTCCTGCTCCGCGGTGAAGGCGGCATCCATCGTCGGGCTCCTCCTGGGGGCGCCTCCCAGCGGTAGCTGGGGGAGTATCTGACGGGGCGTCATGTTAGGCCGGGCGGACGCAGATGCCCAGGGGGCGGGCGCACGGGGGCTAGAAACTGACACACCGTCAGTTGTACCGTCCTCCCATGCCTGGACTCACACCCGGACCCGTCCCCGCACGCCCCCGCCGGAGGGTCGCGGCGGTCGGCGTCGCGCTCTCCGACTGCGGCCGGGTCGACGGCCCCACCCCGTACGCACTGCACGCGCAGGCCGCCCGGCGGGCGCTGGCCGACTCCGGCCTCGACCGGTCCGTCATCGACGGCTTCGCCTCGGCCGGCCTCGGCACCCTCGCGCCGGTCGAGGTGGCCGAGTACCTGGGGTTGCGCCCCACCTGGGTCGACTCCACCTCGGTGGGCGGCTCGACCTGGGAGGTCATGGCGGCCCACGCGGCGGACGCGATCGCGGCCGGGCACGCCAACGCCGTCCTGCTGGTCTACGGCTCCACGGCCCGCGCCGACATCAAGGCCCGGCGGCGCACCTCGAACCTCTCCTTCGGGGCGCGGGGGCCGCTGCAGTTCGAGGTCCCCTACGGCCACACGCTGATCTCCAAGTACGCGATGGCCGCCCGCCGCCACATGCACGAGTACGGGACGACGCTGGAGCAGCTCGCCTCGGTGGCCGTGCAGGCGCGGGCGAACGCGGCGACGAACCCGGACGCGATGTTCCGCGACCCGATCACGGTGGACGACGTCCTGTCGGGCGAGATGATCGCGGACCCCTTCACGAAGCTGCACTGCTGCATCCGCTCGGACGGCGGCTGCGCGGTGCTGCTCGCCGCGGAGGACTACGTACCGGACACGGCCAAGGCCCCGGTGTGGATCCTGGGCTCCGGCACGTCCGTCTCCCACACCACGATGTCCGAGTGGGAGGACTTCACGGTCTCCCCGGCGGCGGCCTCGGGCCGCATCGCGTTCGCGCGGGCGGGCCTGACCCCGGCGGACGTGGACCTGGCCGAGATCTACGACGCCTTCACCTACATGACCCTGGTGACCCTGGAGGACCTCGGCTTCTGCGCGAAGGGCGAGGGCGGCGCGTTCGTCGAGAAGGGCCGGCTGCTGCGCGACGGCGAACTCCCGGTCAACACGGACGGCGGCGGCCTGTCGGCCTGCCACCCGGGGATGCGCGGCCTGTTCCTCCTGGTCGAGGCGGTCCGCCAGCTGCGCGGCGAGTGCGGCCCGGGCCAGGTCGCCAAGGCGGGCGGCCGCCTGCCCCAGGTGGCCCTGGCCTCGGGCACGGGCGGCTGGTTCTGCTCGTCGGGGACGGTGATCCTGGGCCGGGACTGATCCCCCGCCGGCCGGGCGCCCGCGCGGGCCCGTGGTGTTCCATGGGCGCCATGAGCCGTGACATCAGCAGTGACGAGTTCCGCGAGGCCCTGCACTCCCTGCGCGTGTGGGACGTCCCGCTCCCCGGCTTCGAGGCCGGGGAGGCGCCGGACGAGCCGGTGGGGCTGTTCCGGGAGTGGTTCGTGCAGGCCGTGGGGGCGGGGCAGCCGGAGCCGCACACCATGAGCCTGGCGACCGTGGACGCCGAGGGGCGGCCCGACGTGCGGACGCTGATGCTGCACGACGCCGACGAGCGCGGCTGGCACTTCGCCTCGCACGCCACCAGCACCAAGGGGGTGCAGCTGGCCGGGCAGCCGGCGGCCGCGCTCGGGTTCTACTGGCCCTCCGTGGGGCGCCAGGTGCGCGTGCGGGGCCGGGTCGGCGCCTGTGGGCCGCGGGAGAGCCGGGCGGACCTGGCGGTCCGCTCGCGCGGGGCGCTCGCCGCCGCGCTGACGGGCCGCCAGAGTGAGGTGCTCGGCTCGCGCGAGGAGCTCGTACGGGCGTCCGCGGCGGCCTGGGAGCGGGCCGGGGCCGAGCCGGACGCCCCGGCGCCGACCTGGACGCGGTACGTGCTGGCCGCGGACGAGGTCGAGTTCTTCCAGGGCGACGCCGCGCGCAGGCACGTACGGCTGCGCTACCGGCGCGACCCGGCCGGCGGATGGACCCGCGAGCTCCTCTGGCCCTGAGGCGACCGGGCGCCGCGGCGGGCCGGGCCGCTGCGGCAGACCGGACGCCGCGGCAGACCGGGCGCCGCGGCAGGCCGGGCCGCTGCGGCAGACCCGGCGCTGCGGCAGGCCGGGCCGCGGCGGCGGGCCGCAGGCTGCGGCAGGCCGGGCGCTGCGGCAGACCCGGCGGCCGCGGCAGACCCCGCGAGTCGGCCCCCGCGGCGGGCGGTCCGGCCGGGGTCTCGGGCCGAGGGGCGGGAGCCCGTGTCGTGTCGTGCGGCGGGGTGCCGTCGAGGCCCTGCCTCAGCCCCGGGCCGGTGTGAAGACCGGGATCCGCAGGCCCTCCGCCGCCTCGCGGAAGGCGACCGCGAGGGGCATGGCGATGCGCAGGTCCGCGGGGGCGCAGCCGATGACCTCCGTCATCATGCGCGGCCCCTCCGCCAGGTCGACCACCGCCGCCGTGTAGGGGACGCGCGTCCCGAACGGCGGGAGGTCGTTGCGGTGGACCACAGACCATGTGTAGAGCGTGGCGCGGCCGCTCGCCGCCTCCCACGTCACCCGGTCCTCACCGGCCCAGCAGAACGGGCAGAACTCCCGCGGGTAGTGGTGCGCCCGCCCGCACCGCGCGCAGCGGCGCAGCAGGAGCCGGCCCTCGGCCGCCGCGTCCCAGTAGGGGCGGGTGAACTCGTCCGCCTCGGGGAGGTCGTACCGCACGTCGTTCACAGGAAGAGTCCGATCGCCGCGTCGAGGGACCAGGTCTGCCAGGACATGGCCAGCAGGGCGACCAGCGAGATGAGCGCCATCATCGCGTTCTGCCCCTGCTCGGCCCAGTCGTGGATCATCAGCACCAGGTAGAGCAGGTTCAGCAGCAGCCCGCCCACCAGCGCGATCGGGGTGAGGAAGCCGAGTACGAGGCCCAGTCCGAGGGCGAGTTCCGCGTAGACGACGAGGTACGCCATCAGCTTGGGGCGCGGCTTCACGACCAGCTCGAAGCCGCCCTTGACGAAGGTCCAGCGGTGCTTGCCCGCGACGTCGGCGGCCCAGGCGATGCCGGTGCCGCGTTCGAACCAGCCCTTCTTGTCCTTGTGCCGCCAGCTCTCCAGCCACCACAGGCCGAGGCCTATCCGGAGCACGGCGAGCCATTCGGCCCCACTGAGCCAGACGGTCTGCATCGGCAGCCCCCACCCCTCTCGCGATCGACACGCACGATCTGACGGAACGTCAGTTCAGCGGATGGGCGCCGATCACGCAAGGCCCCGGCCGCCTCCGGCTCGCCGCTTCCCGCCCGCCGGGGCCGCCCGGGCCCGGCCCGCCGCCGGGGCTCCGCGCCGCGTCCGTGATCGATCCGCAATCGATTCCCCGCTTGACCGAGACCCATCAACTCAGCGTGGCGATACGATCACACCTCATGCCAGGAGTCCCCACACCACCCGACATGACCACCCAGCCCCGCCCCGTGTACGTCATCGGCGGCGGTCCCGGCGGCCTCGCCGCGGCCGCGGCGCTGCGCGCCCGCGGGGTCCGCGCCGTGGTCGTCGAGAAGTCGGACGACGTCGGCGCGTCCTGGCGGCGGCACTACGACCGGCTTCGCCTGCACACCACGCGCCGGCTCTCGGCGCTCCCCGGCCTGCCCATGCCGCGCCGCTTCGGCCGGTGGGTCGCGCGCGCCGACGTGGTGCGGTACCTGGAGAAGTACGCCGAGTTCCACGAGCTGGAGATCGTCACCGGCGTCGAGGTCACGCGCCTGGAGAGCGACGGGAACGGCGGCTGGACGCTGCACGCCACCGGCGGGCGGGTGCTCACCGCCGCGGCCGTGGTCGTCGCCACCGGCTACAACCACACGCCCGGGCTCCCCGACTGGCCCGGCCGTGACGCGTACCCCGGCCGGCTGCTGCACGCCGCCGACTACCGCGACCCCGCACCGTACGCGGGCCTCGACGTCCTGGTCGTCGGCGCCGGCAACACCGGCGCCGAGATAGCCGTCGACCTCGCCGAGGGCGGTGCCGCCCGGGTGCGGCTCGCGGTGCGCACCGCCCCGCACATCGTGCGCCGCTCCACGGCCGGCTGGCCGGCCCAGCGCACGGGCATCCTCGTACGCCGGCTGCCCGTGCGGCTCGTGGACCGGCTGGGCGCGCTCGTCGCCAAGGCGTCGGTCCCCGACCTGTCGGCGTACGGGCTCCCGCGGCCCGCGACGGGGCTCTACAGCCGGGTCAAGGAGGGGGCGATCCCGGTCCAGGACGTCGGCCTGATCGACGCGGTCCGCGCCGGGCGGGTGGAGCCGGTGGCCGCCGTCGAGGGCTTCGAGGGCCCGGAGGTGGTCCTCGCGGACGGCTCGCGGATCACCCCGGACGCGGTGGTCGCGGCGACCGGATACCGCCGCGCCCTGGAGGGCCTGGTGGGCGGGCTGGACGGGGTGCTCGACGAGCGCGGGCGGCCCCGCACGCACGGCGCCCACACCCCCGCACAGGCCCCCGGCCTGTACTTCACCGGCTTCTCCAACCCGATCAGCGGGATGTTCCGCGAGATGGCCCGGGACGCCGAGAAGATCGCCCGGGCGGTGCAGCGGCACCTGCGCGCCCCCCGGTGCTGAGGCCCGGTTCCGGCCGGAATCGCACTCTGGACCGCCCCCGAGGGGATCTGACACCGTTCCACACACCACCTCCACCACCTTTCCTGCGCAGCCCTGTTCCTGACGGCACGTCAGTTCAGTAATCTGACTACACGTCAGTTATCGAGTTCCATCGAGGTTCATCGAGCAGGAGCGGGCGGAACGATGCTTGGATCTACTCACGGCACCCTCACCACCGACTTCCGCGCACGTGTCGAGGCCTGCGGCGAGTCCCCCAGAACGGCCGTCCACTCCTCGGCGCCGCCGTCCCCCGAGGACACGGCCGCCCTGGACGTCAGCGGACGGCCCCTGCACGCCGACGTCCCCGACCTGGACCGGTTCTTCCGGCCCGAGTCGGTCGCCGTCATCGGCGCCTCCGACGCCGAGGGCAGACCGAACACCGGCATCACCCGCCAGCTGATCGCCTGGGCGCAGCGCGTCGGCGCACGCATCCACCCGGTGCACCCGACCCGCGAGAGCGTCTTCGGGCTGCCGTGCGTGCCCTCGGTCGCGGACCTGCCGGAACAGGTGGACCTCGCCGTCCTCCTCGTCGCCGACCCGCTGCCCGTCATCGAGGAACTCGCCGAGACCAAGGTGAAGTTCGCCGTCGCCTTCGCCTCCGGCTTCGCCGAGACCGGGGACGCCGGCGCCGCCGCCCAGGCCCGGCTCGCGGCCGCCGTCGGCCGCTCGGGCCTGCGCCTGCTGGGCCCCAACACGAACCTCAACGCCTTCGAGGAGTTCCGCGAGGACCTGACCGGGCCGGCCATCGCGCTGATCACCCAGTCCGGCCACCAGGGACGGCCCGTCTACACCCTCCAGGAGCTGGGCATCCGCCTCTCGCACTGGGCGCCGACCGGCAACGAGGCGGACCTGGAGACCTCCGACTTCATCTCCTACTTCGCCGAGCAGCCCGAGGTCGGGGCCATCGCCTGCTACGTGGAAGGCCTCAAGGACGGCCGGTCCTTCCTGCTCGCCGCCGACCGGGCGGCGCGGCGCGGGGTCCCGGTCGTCGCCGTCAAGGTCGGCCGCACCGAGACCGGCGCCCGGATGGCGGCGTCCCACACCGGCAAGCTGACCGGGGCCGACACCGTCGTGGACGCCGCCATGCGCCAGTTCGGCGTGATCCGGGTGGACGGGCTGGACGAGCTCCAGGACACGGCCGCCCTGCTCGCGCGGGCCCGCAGGCCGAAGGCCGAGGGCGTCGTCGTGTACTCCATCTCCGGCGGCACCGGAGCCCACTTCTCCGACCTGGCGACCGAGGCCGGGCTCAGCCTCCCGACCCTCTCCCGGGCCAAGCAGGACGAGCTCCACCAGTGGATCCCGGAGTACCTGAACGTCGCCAACCCCGTCGACAACGGCGGCCACCCGGTCGGCGACTGGCGCGGCCGCAAGATCATCGACGCGATCCTCGCCGACCCCTCGGTGGGCGTGCTGATCTGCCCGATCACCGGGCCCTTCCCGCCCATGAGCGACAGGCTCGCCCAGGACCTGGTGGACGCGGCCGAGCAGAGCGACAAGCTGATCTGCGTGATCTGGGGCTCCCCGGTCGGCACGGAGGACGCCTACCGCCAGGTGCTGCTGGGCTCCTCCCGCGTGGCCACCTTCCGCACGTTCGGCAACTGCATCACCGCCGTCCGCGCCTACCTCGGCCACCACCGCTTCACCACCGGCTACCGCTCCCCCTTCGACGAGGCCCCCCGCACCCCCTCGCCCTCGTACCGCAAGGCGCAGGCCCTGATGCGGCCCGGGCAGCAGCTCAGCGAGCACGCGGCGAAGCAGCTGCTGCGCGCGTACGGGATCCGGGTGCCGCGCGAGCAGCTCGTGACGAGCGCGGCGGCCGCCGTGCGCGCGGCGGGCCTGGTCGGCTACCCGGTGGTCATGAAGGCCTCGGGCCCCCAGCTGGGCCACAAGACGGAGCTGGGCCTGGTCAAGATCGGGCTCACCTCCGCGAGCCAGATCCGCGACGCGTACCGCGAGCTCACCGACATAGCCCGCTACGAGAACGTCCCGCTGGACGGCATCCTGGTCTGCCAGATGGTGGAACGCGGCGTGGAGATGGTCGTCGGCGTCACCCAGGACGACCTGTTCGGCCCCACCGTCACGGTGGGGCTGGGCGGGGTCCTGGTGGAGGTCCTCGACGACGCGGCGGTCCGCGTGCCGCCCTTCGGGGAGAACCAGGCCCGCGCGATGCTGACCGAACTGCGGGGGCACGCCCTGCTGGAGGGGGTACGGGGGGCTCCCCCGGCCGATGTCGACGCCCTGGTGGAGGTCATCCTGCGGATCCAGCGGATGGCGCTGGAACTGGGCGACGAGCTCTCCGAGCTGGACATCAACCCGCTGATGGTCCTCCCGAGGGGGCAGGGGGCGGTCGCGCTGGACGCCTTGGCCATCTGCCGCTAGCGCTGCGCTGGCCGACCGATCCTGGACCTGGCCCCGCCCCTGAACCCCGCCTCCACATCGGGGGCTCCGCCCCCGAACCCCCGCGCCTCAAACGCCGGCGGGGCTGGGTTGATCCCGGCAGGGGCCGGGTTGGCCCCGGCAGGGGCCGGGTTGGCCCCGGCAGGGGCCGGATTCGGCCCCGCAAGGGCCGGGGTTGGCCCCCGCAGAGGCCGGATTCGGCCCCGCAAGGGCCGGGGTTGGCCCCCGCAGAGGCCGGGTTCGGCCCCACAAGGGCCGGGGTTGTCCCAACAAGGGCCGGGGTTGGTCCCACAAGGGCCGGTTTAGCCCCGGCAGGGGCCGGGGTTGGCCCCGCAGGGATCGGGGCCGGCCCCTGAAAGGTTGGTCTGCTGCCGTGCGTGAGGGGGTGGGGGCGGGGTGGGGTGTCGGCCGGGACTAAAACGAGATGAATCCGGCGCAGGACAGGGCCCCGCCGTCAACCCGGCCCAGGGCGCCGGACATCGAAGCCCGTCCCGGCCGACACCCCACCCCGCCCCCACCCCCGCCCCCCATCCACACCCACCCCCGAACGGGAGTACCGCCATGACCGAGGCTCCGGACGCTCCGGACACGATCCTGCACCGCACCGCCGGCAACGTCTCCTGGATCACCCTCAACCGGCCGGAGGCCATGAACGCCCTCACCTGGGACCAGCGCGAACGCGTCATCGCGCTGCTCTCCGACGCCTCCGCCGACCCCGACGTGCGGGCCGTCGTCCTCACCGCCACCGGCAAGGGCTTCTGCGCGGGCGCCGACCTCCGCGCCGCCGGCACACCGGCCACCCCCAACACCCCGGCCCCGCCCCCTCCCCCCGCCGAGCGCGTCGCCGGAGACGTGGCCCGCATGATCCGCCTAGGCGCGCAGCGCCTGATCACCGCGGTCCTCGACTGCGAGAAGCCGGTGATCGCCGCCGTCAACGGCACGGCCGCCGGCATCGGCGCCCATCTCGCCCTCGCCTGCGACCTGGTCATCGCCGCCGAAGAGGCCCGTTTCATCGAGGTGTTCGTCCGCCGCGGCCTGGTCCCCGACGGCGGGGGCGCGTACCTGCTGCCCCGCCTGATCGGCCCGCAGAAGGCCAAGGAGCTGATCTTCTTCGGTGACGCCGTCCCCGCCGCCGAGGCCGAGCGCCTCGGCCTGGTCAACAAGGTGGTCCCGGCACAGGAGCTGCAGGCCGCCGCCCGGGAGTGGGCGGAACGCCTCGCGCAGGGCCCCACCCGGGCGCTCGCTCTGGCGAAGCAGCTGGTCAACGCCTCCCTGGACGGGGACCGGGCGGCCGCGCTGGCCGCCGAGGCCACCGCCCAGGAGATCAACATGGGGACGGCCGACGCGAACGAGGGCGTGGCGAGCTTCGTGGAGCGCCGCACGCCCAAGTACACCGGCCGCTGACCGCCGGCCGGCCTCCGCCGGCCGGTACATCCGGGCGCCCGTTACATCCGGGGGTCGGGCTTCAGCAGGGCGAACTCCGCTCCCGCCGGGTCGGCGGCCCACGCGATCCGGCCGACGCCCGGCACGTCCACCGCCGGCATCGTCACCGCGCCGCCGTTCCCCTCGACCGCGGCGACGGTGGCGTCCACGTCGGCCACGTTGAAGTACGGCACCCAGCGCGGCACCCTCGCCGACCCGCCGCCCCCGTCCCCCTCCCCGCCCGGTTCCGCGACCCCGCCCTGTTCCGCGACCCCGCCGAACGAGGTCTGCTGCTGGTCGCCCTCGGCGGTGCTCAGTACCCGGTACGTCATCCCCGGCCCGGACATCTCCTGGTGCCGCCACCCGAACACCCCGTGGTAGAAGGCGAGGGCCGCGAGCGGGTCGGGCACGTGGAGCTCCACCCACACCAGGGTGTTCTCGACGGAGGCCAGCCCCAGACCGGGGGTCCTGCCCGGCTGCCAGCTCGCGAACTGCGCACCCTGCGGGTCGGTGAACTGCGCCAGCCAGCCCTCCCCCATGACGTCCATGGGCTCCATCCGCACCTGCCCGCCGCCGGACCGGACCGCCTCGGCGGTGGCCCGGGCGTCGGGGGTGGCGAAGTGCACCATCCAGGCGGACCTGGCCCCCTCCTCGGTGAGCGGGCCCAGCGCGGCGACGGTCTTCCCGTCCACCTGCCAGAAGCCGTACCCGCCCGCCTCCGGCCCGGCGGAGACGAAGGTCCAGCCGAGGACGGCACCGTAGAACGCGGCGGCCACGTCGGTGTCGGGGCTTCCGAGGTCGATCCAGTTGGGTGATCCGGTACGGAAGTCGGTGCCGAGCATCAAGTGCCTCCTACGGTTCCGGCAGTACGAGTCCGCCGGCCACGATGCCGAGCCCCCGCACGCCGGCGGGCGTACGGCCCCCTCCCGGGGCCGGGATTCACCCGTCCGGGGCAGGATTCGTACGGCCGGCCCGCGCGCTCCGCTTCAGCCGCCGGCCCGGGCGCTCCGCTTCAGCCGCCGGTCCGGGCCCCGACCCGTTCCAGGGCCGGCAGGAACTGGTCGTAGAAGTCCACCTTGATCCGGAGGGAGCGCTCCTCCATCTCCCTGAAGGCGTCGGCCGCGCCCGCGCCCCCGCTGCCGAGGTGGGCCAGCACCCGGGTGGCCAGCCGGTCGGAGTGGGTCGTGGCCAGCAGGTCGGTGGTCGCGAGCGACTCGTTCTTGGCGTCGTGCTGGTGGTGCGGGTAGTAGAAGCGCGAGACGTTCTCCCCGTCCGGGTCGAACCGCGCTTCCATGCGCTCCCACAGCCGCCCGTACTCGACGGATACCAGGATCTCGCCCCAGAACCGGAGGATGGTCAGCACCCGCAGGTCGGCGTCCGCGTGGGTGCCGGCGTCGGCGATCAGGTCGAAGGTGGCGTCGATGGCCCGCTTGGTCGCCCGGGTCGGCCTGGTGTGGACGAGGGCTTCGCGGGAGACGCCGAGCCGGTACATGTCCGCCGTCATGTCCTCGCGGTGGGACCGCATCCCGCGGCTGTCCGGGTACTCCTCGCGCAGGATGACCCGGGCGATCCGCAGTCCCTCCTCGTCCGTCAGGAGGTCGATCGCCAGGTCGTAGGCCGGGGTGAACGCGAGCGAGAGGAAGCGCCGCTGGAGGAGGACGGCGGCGAAGTCCTCTTCCGGGAGCGTCGCGATGTTGGCGAGTACCGGGTGCTGCGCGTACCGCTCGATCAGTTCGTTCTCGAACCGGTCCAGTTCTTCCACGGCCGTTACCTCTAATTCATGGTGTCGATTGATCTCTGCCAGTCGCGGAGGTCGACCTCGCGGCCGATGCCCCACAACTTGTCCAGCTCTCCTTGGACTTCCCGGCCCATCGCCGTCTCGCACCCGTCGATCTCGAGCTGGGTGGACTGGATGGCGAGCCGGCCGTGCAGGAAGGAGCTGACCAGGTAGCGGTCGTCCGCCTTGTAGACGGCGATCGACGGCAGGGAGTTGTAGACCCGCACCTGGAGCCGGTGCCGCAGCTGCGGCGGGACCTCGTCGTGGACGGACTTGAGGATCTGCAGGCTCCCGCGGACGTCCACGCCCCGGCCGGACTCCCCGGTCTGCAGCGCCCGGTCGCGCAGGTCCGCCACCAGGGAGGAAGGGTGCAGCAGCAGGATGCGCACCTCGGTCCGCCGTTCGGTGACGGCCTTGGTCAGCTCGCTCTTCAGCTGCTCGAGGTTGGGTATCCAGGTCTGCAGGATGGAGACCTCCCACCGGGCGTTCTTCAGCAGTTCGAGGAAGGCCGCCTCGGGGAACCTCGGGTGCACCCTGGTCACGCCGTCGTAGCGCTCGCGCCGCAGCTGGCCCTCGATGCCGTCGATGTCGAGCCGGGAGACCTGCGCGTTCATGGTGTCGAGCACCTTCAGGCGGTCGAACTCCATGAGGAGGAAGAGGGTGACCGTGCTCAGGATCAGCAGCGTGATCTTCGGGAGCGTGCCGCCGGGGGCCATCTTGTCGAGCCATCCGAGGAGGTCCGCGAGCAGCACCCCGACGCCCGCCGTCGCCATCGCACCCAGTGCGATCCGCTCGGCCCGGTTGCGAAAGCCATTCGCCATACCCACCCCAGCCCCCGACGTCGCTGTCGTTGGCGACGACTGTACACACGCACCTCCGGGCGCATGACGGAGGGTCATGTCTGCTTCGTCACAGGGCAGTTCGGAACCACCTCAGGCTTTTCTCAGCAGCCACAGGCGCCCCTCGTCGGGGTCCCCGTACAACTGGAACAGCTCGGGTTGCCCGGTACTGCCGGCCACCTCCCAGGCCTCGTCCCAGCCGCCGCAGTCGGGCACGGTCACGTCTACTCCCGCCCGTCCGGCCCGTGCGGTCCCGGCCGGCCGCTCCGCCCAGGTCCCCGCGGCCGTGCACGTCTCCGTGCCGCCGCCGAAGACGTGCACCGGCACGCCGTCGAGCTGCGCCGTGCCGTCCTCCCGGAGCCGGACCGTCCCGCCGTCCGCGCCGCGCCACCCGCCGACGTACGCCGTCCGCCCGAGCTCGGGCGGCTCGTAGCCCGCCGGCGTGCCCTGACCGGCCGCGACGGCCACCGCCACGGCCGCGGCGAAGGCGACCACGCCGGTTGCCAGGCCCGTCCACGCCACGACGGACGCCGGCGTCCTGCCGGTGCGCAGGGCCCGGCCCGCGACCGCCGTCGGAAGCGCCCCCGCCGCCGTGATCCAGAACCAGGAGGCGGCGTACGGGGCCCCCGCCGCCCAGGGCAGCAGTGCGCCGACCGCCGACGCCGCGAGCAGCCACACCACGGCGACCCACGGGCGCCCGGTCCGGTCCGCCAGCGCGAGGGCGGGGCGGGTGAAGACCAGGGCGTGCAGGTAGCCGCAGACCATGAGCAGCAGCCCGCCCGACACGCACACGAGGGGCAGGAGGAAGACGACCCCCGCGCCGGGAATCCCCGTGTCCCGGCCGTACGGGTCGGGGGCGCTCGGCAGGGCCATCCACACGGCCAGCCCGACCAGCACTTCACCGGCGAGGACCGCCTCCGCCCCCGGGGCGGCCGCCCACCGGTTCGGCGGGTCCTCGTGCGGCGCATGTGCTGTGCGTGCCGTGTGTGTTGCGTGTGTTGTGCTCGCTGCCCGCGCCATGCCGCCCACCCCGCCTTGAACGTGTTCAACACTCTCCCGGCGGACCCTACACCCGCTCTTGAACACGTTCAATCCCATGCCGGATCCACCCCTCCCTTCCCATCTGACGAACCGTCAGGTTCAATCGGAGGTGTGATGGGACACGCAGGGATGGCGGCCACCGTCGTCCGATACCTCAGGTCAGTCGGCTCCCCCACCTCCGCCGCGCCGGAGCAGGGGCCCGAGCCCGTCGACGCCCTGCCGCGTCCCGATCTGCGCGCCGTCGGCGAGGACGAGCGCGCGCCGGTCTCCCCCGCCGAGTTCCGGGCCGTGCTCGGGAACTTCGCCAGCGGGGTCACCGTCATCACCGCGCCGCCCGGCGAGGACGAGCGGGGCCCGGCCGGCTTCGCCTGCCAGTCCTTCGCCTCGCTGTCCCTGGATCCGCCCCTGGTCACCTTCATGGTGGCCCGCACCTCGACCACCTGGCCGCGGATCGCCCGCGCCGGGGTGTTCTGCGTGAACATCCTCGGGGCCGAACAGGGCGAGCTGTGCCGGTCCTTCGCCGTCAGCGGCGCGGACAAGTTCGCCGGGGTCGCCCACAGCCCGGCTCCCGTCACCGGGTCCCCCCAGCTCGACGCCGTGCCCGCCTGGATCGACTGCCGGATCCACGCCGTCCACACCGGCGGCGACCACCTCATCGTGGTCGGGCGGGTCGTGGCCATGGGCGCGGCCGGCGAGGACGGCCCGCTCCTCTTCCACAAGGGCCGCTTCGGCCGGCTGGCGGACTGAGCCGGAGGCCGCCGCGCGCGACAGGGCCCGGCGGCCCACGCCACGCACGGACACGCGGACACGCGGACACGCGGACACGCGGACACGCCGACACGCGGACACGCCGGCGGGCGGACACACGGGCGGGCGGGCGGGCTGGCCCGGGGAACCCGCCCCCCTGCCCCGCGCGCCCGCCAAGGCCCGCCCGGGCCTGCCGGCCCGCCCCCGCGCCGCTCAGAACGTGAGGACCCCCCGCGCCACCCGGCCGTGGTGCGCGTCGTCCGCCGCCTTGGCGAAGTCCTCCACCGGGTAGACCTCCGTCACCAGCTCGTCCAGCAGCAGCCTTCCCTGCCGGTAGAGCTCGGCGTAGAGCGCGATGTCGCGCTGCGGACGCGAGGACCCGTACCGGCAGCCCATGATCGTCTTGTCCAGGTACATGGACGACACCAGGAAGGACGCCTCCTCCTTGAAGCCGGGCACGCCGAGCAGGATCGCCTGCCCGTGCCGGTCGAGGAGGTCGACGGCCTGACGGATCAGCTTCACGTTGCCCACGCACTCGAAGGCGTGGTCCGCGCCCGTGGGCAGGATCTCCCTGACCGCCGCCGAGGAGTCCGGGACCGCCGAGGCGTCGATGAAGTGGGTGGCCCCGAACTGCCGGGCCACCGCCTCCTTCGCCGGGTTCGCGTCGACCGCCACGATCGTCGCGGCCCCCGCGATCCGGGCCCCCTGGAGCACGTTCAGCCCGATCCCGCCGGTGCCGATCACGACCACCGACTCACCGCGGTCGACCTTCGCCCGGTTGAGCACCGCGCCCACGCCCGTCAGCACCCCGCAGCCGATCAGGGCCGCCGAGGTCAGCGGGATGTCGGCCGGGATCTTCACCGCCTGCACGGCCTTGACGATCGTGCGCTCCGCGAAGGCCGAGTTGGAGGCGAACTGGAAGAGCGGCTTCCCGCCCCGCGAGAACGGCTGCCCCGGCATCCCGATCGCCTTGCGGCACATCGTCGGCCGTCCCCGGTCGCAGTCCGCGCACGCCCCGCAGTTGGCGAGGGTGGACAGCGCCACGTGGTCGCCGGGTGACACGTGCGCGACCCCCGCGCCCACCGCCTCGACCACCCCGGCGCCCTCGTGCCCGAGCACCACCGGCGGCGGGAACGGGATCGTCCCGTCGATCACCGACAGGTCGCTGTGGCACAGCCCGGCCGCCCCTATCGCGACCAGCACCTCCCCCGGCCCCGGATCCCGGATCTCCAGGTCGTCGACCACCTGGGCCTGCTTGCCGTCGAACACGACGCCTCTCACCTGGACTCCTTCGGCAGGCCGAGCACGCGCTCGGCGATGAGGTTGCGCTGGATCTCGTCCGAACCGCCGTAGATCGTGTCGGCACGGGTGAACAGGAAGAGCCGCTGCGCCTCGTCGAGTCCGAGCTCGTACGGCAGCCCGGGCGCCCACGGCTCCGCACCGGCCGCGGCCGCCGCGCCCCGGACCTCCACCGCCAGCTCGCCGAGCCGCCGGTGCCACCCGCCCCACAGCAGCTTGGCCACGCTCGGCGCACCGCCGCCGGCCGCACCACCGCCGGCGGCGGAGGCCGCGCCGAGGGTCCGCAGCGCGTTCCACCGCATCGTGCGCAGCTCGGCCCACTGCCGTACGAGGCGCTCGCGCAGCACCGGATCGCCGGCGCCGCAGGCCGCGTACGCCGCCAGCACGCGCTCCAGTTCCGCCGCGAAGCCGACCTGCTGGACCAGGGTCGAGACCCCCCGCTCCAGGGCGAGCAGCCCCATGGCCACGCTCCAGCCGTCGCCCTCGCCGCCGACGACCTCGGCCGCCACCGCCCCGTCGAAGAACACCTCGTTGAACTCGGAGGTCCCCGACATCTGCCGGATCGGCCGCACGTCGATCCGCCCGGGCTGGTCCATCCGTACGAGCAGGAACGACAGCCCCCGGTGGCGCCGGGACCCCGGCTCGGTGCGGGCCAGGACGAAGCACCAGTCGGCGTCCTGGGCCAGGGAGGTCCAGATCTTCTGGCCGGTGACCCGGAAGAGCCCGTCGGCGGCGTCCCGTACCCCCGCCGTACGGATGCCCGCGAGATCGGAGCCGGCGCCCGGCTCGCTGTACCCCTGGCACCACAGCTCCTCGCCGCGCGCGATCCCGGGCAGGAAGCGGTCGCGCTGCTCCCGGCTCCCGTACGCGATGAGGGTGGGCGCGAGGAGGTTCTCCCCGATGTGGCCGACCCGGCCGGGCGCGCGCAGCGCCGCGTACTCCTCGGCCCACACCACCTGCCCGGTCAGGGAGAGCCGGCGGTTCCCGTACCCCTCGGCCTCCCAGCCCTGCCCGATCCAGCCGCCCCGGCCCAGCTCGCGCTCCCACGCCCGCCGCGCCGCGACCCCCTCGTGCTCGCTGCCCGGCCCGCCGAGGCCCCGTGCCTGCGCGTACGGGCCCACGAGGTGCTCCGCCAGCCATGCGCGGGCGTGCCCGCGCAGCTCCTCGTCCTCGGCCCCGAAGCCGAAATCCACGCCGGTCTCCCTCGGTCTCAGGCGTTGGGCCGGTCCTTGGCGGCCGCCGCCTTGGCCATGGCCTCCAGCTGCGCGAGCATCGGCATCGGGTCCTTGCCCACCGTTCCGGGCAGGAAGTCGGCGATCTTCTCCGGGGTCCAGGTGCCCTCGGCGTACCCGGCGCGCAGTTCGCGCGGCTGCGCCCAGACGGCGATCTTCGGGCCGGCGATGGTGTAGACCTGCCCGGTGATGTCCTCCGCCCTGGCCCGGTCGCTGAGCAGGTAGGTGACGAGGGCCGCGACGTCCTCGGGCTCGCCGATCTCCTTGAGCTCCATGGGGACGTTCGCGGACATCCGGGTGCGGGCGACGGGTGCGACGGCGTTGGCCGTGACCCCGTACTTGGCGAGGCCGAGCGCGGCGGAGCGGACGAGGGAGATGATCCCGCCCTTGGCGGCGCTGTAGTTGGCCTGGGCGACGGAGCCCTGGTGGTTGCCGCTCGTGAAGCCGATGAGGGTGCCCGAGCCCTGCCGGCGCATGACGGCGGAGGCGGCGCGGAAGACGGTGAAGGTGCCCTTGAGGTGGGTGGCGACCACCGGGTCCCACTCCTCCTCGGACATGTTGAAGAGCATCCGCTCGCGCAGGATGCCCGCCACGCACACGACGCCGTCGATGCGCCCGAACTGCGCGAGCGCGGTGTCGACGATGCGCTGGCCGCCCGCCATGGTGGAGATGTCGTCGGCGACGGCGACGGCTTCGCCGCCCGCGGCGAGGATCTCCTTCACCACGGACTCGGCGACCTCGCTGGTGGGCTCCCCGCCCTCGATGCCCACTCCGTAGTCGTTGACGACGACCTTGGCCCCCTCGGCGGCCGCGGCGAGTGCCACGGCCCGCCCGATGCCCCGGCCGGCGCCGGTGACGGCGACGACCTTGCCTGTCAAGAAGTTCCCCACGTCCGGCCCCTTCCCGCGTTTTCTGACGGACCGTTAGATTCTATGGGCACCTCGATGCACCTGCACAAGCCCTCGTTGCCGTTTCCACCCAAGGAGCTGTTGAGGCCCATGGCACTGCCCGCCGAGTTCCACGACATCGCCAAGCGCGTCAACAACTGGGGTCGCTGGGGCGCCGAGGACGAGATCGGCACCCTGAACCTGGTGACCGACGAGGTCGTCCGGGCGGCCGCCGCGCAGATCCGGACGGGCCGCCGCGTCCCGCTGGCCCTCCCCCTCAAGGAGGACGGAGTGCAGGCCGGGATGATCCCCGGCCGGATCAACCCGCTGCACACGATGGTGCAGATCAACCAGGAGCTCTTCGGGCCGGGCACGGTGGCGTGCAGCGACGACGCCGTGACCATGGGCCTGCAGGCGGGCACCCACTGGGACGCCCTGACGCACGTCTCGCACTCGGGAAGGATCTACAACGGCCGACCGGCCTCCTCGATCACCGCGCACGCGCGGTCGGAGTTCAGCGGCATCGACAAGGCGGGGCACATCGTCTCGCGGGGCGTCCTGCTGGACGTGGCGCGCGCCAAGGGCCTGGACCGGCTGCCCGGGGGGCACGCGGTGACCCCGGAAGACCTGGCCGAGGCGGAGGAGTTCGGCGGGGTCGAGGTCCGGGCCGGGGACATCGTCCTGGTCCGTACCGGCCAGATCCAGGTCTACCTGGCGGGCGACAAGCACGGCTACGGCTTCCCGTCCCCGGGGCTGTCGGTCCGCACCCCGGAGTGGTTCCACGCGCGGGACGTGGCGGCGGTCGCAAACGACACGCTCACCTTCGAGATCTTCCCGCCGGAGATCGAGAACCTGTGGCTTCCGGTGCACGCGCTCGACCTGGTCGAGATGGGGATGCTCCAGGGCCAGAACTGGAACCTCGAAAAGTTGTCCACAGCCTGTGCGGAAGAGAACCGGTACGCCTTCCTCCTGTCGGCCATGCCGGAACCGTTCGTCGGCGGCACCGGCACTCCGGTGGCCCCGGTGGCCGTCCTCTGAGGCCAGGGGCCCGGGGTCCGGGGCCCGGGGCGGGCCGGGAGCGGGCGGCACGCGACCTCCCGCCACAGCAGGGCCTCCCGCCACAGCAGGGCCTCCCGCTACAGCGGGGCCTCGTCCCCGGCCGGGAACGGCCGCCCGTGCCCCGGGACGATCACGTCGGCGACCCCCAGGACCCGCAGGCGCGAGCCGCGCAGGAGGTCGCGGTCGGGCGCGACCGGGTCTTCGGCCGGGCCGTCCGGCCGCCACCAGAGGTCCCCCACGAAGGCGACCACGCCGTCGGCGGTGCCGGCGAGCAGGGTGATGTCCTCGGGGCTGTGGCCCGGAGTGCGGATCAGGCGCAGGGAGCCGGTGAGTTCGTACCCCTCGGCGTCCCGGTCGGTCCACTGGTCGTTGCGGTACTCCGCCTTGTGGTCGTGGACCCGGGCCTGGGCGAACAGCCCCACGTTCATGGTGTTGTCGGGGTGGTGGTGGCTGAGTACGACGTCGGTGATGTCGTCGGGCCCCAGGCCGAGTGCGGCGAGCGGGCCGAGGATCCGGTCGCGGTGGGCCACCATGCCGGGGTCGACGATCACGTGGCGGTCGCCGTCGGTGACGTACGAGACGGTGGCGGCGACGCCCGGTCCGGTGGACGTGGTGTAGCCGGTGGTCAGGACGGTGAACTCGGCGCTGCGGCCGGTGGGCTGGTCTGTCATGCCCCTACCTTCGCGCCGGCACCCGCACCTCCACGAGTGGCTCTTCTGCCCATGATCGCGGGTTTCGTGCCACACCCTCACGGGCCGGCCGATCCGGTCCGCCTCCCAGCATGCGGACCAGGGTGATCCGCTTGCCCGACCCCGTGGAACCATGAGGTGTCCATGACGCGTCCCCGTTCGCGCGCACCACCCCGGACGCCGGACCCCGGGGCCGGACACCGGCCCCCGCCCCACCCTCACCTTCACGCCAGGAGACAGCCCCCATGGCCAACCCGTACCAGGCCACGCCGCCCTCGTTCCCGCCGCCGCCCCCGCCCCAGCCCCCCGCCCGCCGCTCGAACGGCGGCCTCGCCGGCTTCCTGGCCGTCGCCCTGGTCATCGCCGGCATCTACGGCGCCTCCCAGTGGCTCGGCAACGACGACGGCAAGCCCAAGGGTTCGGCCTCCGCCACCGCGTCCCCGTCGGCCAAGCCCTCCGGCAAGCCCTCGGACCCCGGCAACCCCGAGTCCTCCTCCGACACCTCCAGCACGTGGAAGGTCGGCGACTGCGGCGGACCCGACCCGGACAACAAGCCCGACGGCTACCGCCCCCAGAAGTGCTCCGCCTCCGGCGCCACCTTCAAGGCGATCGACATCAAGGACGCCAGCATCCTCCCGGGCTCGATCCAGTGCCCGGCCGGCACCGACCTGATGATCGAGGTGAGCATCACGTACGGCAGCGGCAAGACGAGCGGCATCCCCACCAACACCGTCTGCGGCCGGAACCTCTCCGACGACCACCCCGGCGACGCGGGCGCGGGCGGCGGCCAACTGGTGCAGGGCGACTGCGTGACCGACCAGGCCCAGGAGGTCCCCTGCGCCACGGGCGGCTCGTACAAGGTTCTCGGCCTGGTCAAGACCAAGAGCGAGTGCCCGTCGGGCACGACCGAGCCGATGGAACTGACCATGGCGATCGGCCGCCCGTACGACGTGATCTGCGCCGACAAGTAACGCCGCACCCGCGACGCACAGCCCCTCTGCCCCGGCAGGGGGCTGTCGTCCCGGTCCGCGCGGCGGGAACCGACCGGACGACGTCCTGCTCGGCCGAGCGGGCCAAGCCCTGCCTCCACCGGTAGGGAGCGCCTGATCCGGAACTCCAGGCGGCCCCGGCCCCAGCCCGGCCCCGCCCCCGGAGACCTGCGGGTGGCGGCGGTGCGCATGCACGCCCCGAGCGCGGCACGGCAGCCGCCACCCCGCGACCCGCACTCGTCAAGGCGTGTCCTTGGCGTCCCCTCGCGTCGAATCGCTCCACACCAGGGTGATCAAGATGTGACGGATCGTCAACACCTCGTTAGAGGTACACGCGCGGTTCCCTCATCGAGGGGTGAACTTCCGGCGGCCCGTCCGTGGCCCCGTCCGACGTCGACTTCTCCGCGCGGTCGATCTCGCACCAGATCCGCTTGCCCTGCCCCTCGCGCTGCCAGCCCCAGCGGTCCGCCAGGCCGTCGACCAGCTCCAGGCCGCGCCCGTTCGTGTCCTCGCCGCCCGCCTGCCGGCGGGCCGGCGCGCGGTCGCTCGCGTCCGCGACCTCGACGCGCACCCCCGGCCCCCCGAACAGCATCCGCAGCACCGCCGGACAGCCGGTGTGCACGACCGCGTTCGTGACCAGCTCGGAGATCAGCAGGATCAGCGTCTCCGCGAGCGGCTCGTCATCCCCTATGCCCGACCCCGCCAGCCGCGACCGGGCCCACCGGCGTGCCCGGCCGACCTCGGCGGGGTCCGGTCCTACCTCCAGCTGAACCTGAAGCACCTGCACCGCTCACACCATCCGAACCGGCGGACACTTCGCCTCGCGACAGGATGGGATCACCCACTGTGATCCCCTTGCGCAGCAGCATGGTTGACATACAGTCACCACAACAAGCGCTTCGGGCATATTCCCGCGCGAAGGAGTGGGCGTGGTGCATACTGTGCGACGCCTGCGCCGCTCAACCGCTCGCATTCGTGGGAGCGTACCGGAGCGACCCCCCGACTCCGGTCCGTAAGGAGGAGGGCGAAGGACACAAAGCGATATCAACTCTCTGTAATCGGACATGCGTCCCGCGCCTTCCCTCCCGTAACAGTCGGCTACGGCGCCGAGCCCAGCAGCTCCGCCGCCAGGAGTTCCGCCGCCAGCAGCTCCTCCGCCTCCGCCGCGGTCCGCCACTGCTCCGCCCGCACCCACGCCCGCTTCAGGTGCAGATGCACGTCCCCCTCCCACGTGAAGCCCATCCCGCCGTGCACCTGCAGGCAGTCCCGGGCATTGGACACGGCCGCCTCGTCCGCCAGCAGCTTGGCCGCCGCCACCTCCGCCGCCCCCGCCCCGTACGCCGAGGTCACCGCCGCCGCGTAGACCGCCGTACGGGCCACCTCCGCCCGCACCAGCATCTGCGCGCACAGGTGCTTGACCGCCTGGAACGCCCCGATCGGCTGCCCGAACTGCTCGCGCTCCCCCGCGTACCGCACCGCCAGCTCCACCGTCCGCAGCGCGCTCCCGACCTGCAGCGCGGCCGTCAGCACCGCCCCCTCGGCGGTGTACGAGGACACGTCCGCCCCCGCCGAGACCCGGTGCAGCGGCGTCAGCGGGTCCGCCGAGCGGACCGGGGAGCCGGAGGGCAGCCCGGTGCCGCCCAGCACCGCGTCCGCCTCCCCCAGGTAGGAGACCAGGTCCCCGCCCAGGTCGAACGCGGTGACCACCGCGGCCCCGGACGCGGCCCCCGGGACCGCCCCCGCCGCCAGGTGCGTGGCCACCAGCGGCCCCGGCAGCAGCGCCCGCCCGGCCTCCTCGAAGACGATCACCGCCTCCGGCAGCCCGAGCCCCACCCCGCCCTCGGACTCCGGCAGCCGCAGCGCGAAGAAGCCCGCCTCGCCCAGCTCCCGCCACAGCCCCCGGTCCACGCACACCCCCGAGTCCACCGACGCCCGCAGGGCCTCGCGCCCGTAGCGGCCCGCCAGGAGGTCCCGTACGCCCGCCCGCAGGTCCCGCTGCTCCTCGGTCGGCTGGAAATCCACGCCCGTCACCGGCCCTTCGGGAGGCCGAGGATCCGCTCGGCGACGATGTTCCGCTGGATCTGGGAGGTGCCCGCCGCGATCGTGTACGACAGCGAGGAGAGCCGGTCCAGGGTCCACTCCTCCTCCAGCGACAGGGACAGCGGCCCCAGCACCTGCGCCGCCGCCTCGTACAGCTCCTGCCGCGCGTGCGAGTAGGCGAGCTTGAAGACGGAGCCGCCGATCCCGGGGACCCCGCCCGACCGCTCCGACTCGCTCACGTTCCACTGCGTGAGCCGCCACAGCGCGCCGAACTCCCCGTACAGCCGCCCCAGCCTGCGCCGCAGCACCGGGTCGTCCCAGCGCCCGTTCGCCTTCGCCGCACGGGCCAGCTCGCCCAGGGTGCGGCGGCAGGCGACGACCTCCCCGACGAAGGCCGTGCCCCGCTCGAAGGACAGGGTGACCATGGTGACCCGCCAGCCGTCGTTCTCCGCCCCGACCCGGTGGGCGACCGGCACCCGCACCTCGTCCAGGAACACCTCCGCGAACTCCGTCGACCCGGCCAGCGTGCGCAGCGGCCGGACCGTCACCCCCGGCGCGTCCATGGGCAGGGCCAGCCAGGAGATCCCGCGGTGCTTGGGGGCCTGCGCGTCCGTCCGCACGAGCAGTTCGCACCAGTCGGCGACCTCCGCGTGCGAGGTCCAGATCTTCGAACCGGTGATCACGTACTCGTCGCCGTCGCGGACCGCGCGGGTGCGCAGGGAGGCCAGGTCGGAGCCGGCGTCCGGCTCGCTGAACCCCTGGCACCACACCTCGTCGCCGCGCAGCACGGGCGGCAGCCAGCGCGCCCGCTGCTCCGCCGTCCCCTCGGCGGCGATGGTCGGGCCCGCGTGCAGCAGCCCGACGAAGTTGGCGCCGACGTACGGGGCCCCCGCGCGCTCGGTCTCCTCCAGGAAGATCAGGTGCTGGGTCGGGGTGGCCCCCCGGCCGCCCGCGTCCACCGGCCAGTGCAGGCCCGCGTACCCGGCTTCGTACAGCCTGCGCTGCCAGCCCAGGTCGTACGCCCGCCGCCCGGGCCAGTCGTCCGGCGAGGGCCTGGCGGGCAGCTCGGGCAGCACCTTGCCGAGCCAGGCGCGCAGCCGCGCCCGGAACTCCTGCTCCTCGTCCGTGTAGGTCAGGTCCATCAGCGGCCCCCGGCCCGGTCCCGGTCGAGGTCCAGGCCGAGCATGCGGATGGCGTTGCCGCGCATCAGCTTGTAGACCGTCTCCTCGTCGAGGCCCTGCACGTGGTCGAGGGCGACCTCCTTGGTGTGCGGGAAGGTCGAGTCCACGTGCGGGTAGTCGGTCTCGAACGTCGCGTTGTCGCGGCCCACCACGTCCAGCGAGGCGATGCCGTGCTTGTCGCGGAAGAAGCAGCAGAACATCTGCCGGTAGTAGTACGTGGACGGCGGCTCGGGGATCAGGTCGCGGACCCCGCCCCAGGCCCGGTGCTCCTGCCAGACGTCGTCGGCGCGCTCCAGGGCGTACGGGATCCAGCCCATCTGCCCTTCGCTGTAGGCCAGCTTGAGGGCCGGGAACTTCACCAGCACCCCGCTGAACAGGAAGTCCATCATCGAGGCCATCGCGTTGTTGAAGCTGAGCGAGGCCTGGACGGCGGGCGGTGCGTCGGGGGAGGCGGCGGGCATCTGGGAGCTGGACCCGATGTGCATGTTGACCACCGTGCCGGTCTCCTGGCAGACGGCGAAGAAGGGGTCCCAGTAGCCGGAGTGGATGGACGGCAGCCCGAGGTACGTCGGGATCTCGGAGAAGGTCACCGCGCGCACGCCGCGGGCCGCGTTGCGCCGGATCTCGGCGACCGCCAGGTCGATGTCCCACAGCGGGATGATGCACAGCGGGATCAGCCGGCCGCCGCTGTCGCCGCACCACTCCTCGACCATCCAGTCGTTGTAGGCGCGCACGCAGGCGAGGGCCACTTCCTTGTCGTGGGCCTCGGCGAAGGTCTGGCCGCAGAACCGGGGGAAGGTGGGGAAGCACAGCGAGGCCTCGACGTGGTTGAGGTCCATGTCGGCGAGGCGCGCCCCCGGGTCCCAGCAGCCCCGGCGCATCTCCTCCCGCGTGATCCCCTCCAGCGTCATGTCGTCGCGGTCGAAGCCGACGGCCGCGATGTTGCGCTTGTACGGGAACTTCAGGTCCTCGTAGATCCACCAGTCGGTCGGCGGGCCGTCGGGATCCATGGTGATCACGTACTTGCCGCCGGTGTACTCCAGCTCGCCGATGCCCGCGGTGAGCGCCTTGGGGCCGCGGTCCCGGTACTTGGCCGGAAGCCAGACGTCGAAGAGGTGCGCGGGCTCGATCACGTGGTCGTCGACGCTGATGATCCGTGGCAGTTCCAGTCCCATGCCGTCTCCCCAATCTGATGGATCGTCAGAAACAAGCTAGCCCCGCCACCCCTGGACCGACAAGCGTCGGCGCTCTACGCTCTCCGCTTGATCTGACTATCCGTCAGTTAGCTAGGTCAGCCATGGGAGGTCTGGGATGACGGACACGACGACCGGCACCGCGACGGAACTGAGCCGGGCCGCGACCCTGTGGGAGCTGATCGCCCGCCGCGCCGCCCTGACCCCGGACACCACCGTCCTCATCGAGGCAGCGCACGACCCCGCCGACGACCGCCGGCTGACCTTCGGGGAGCTGCGCGACCGCTCCGAACGGGCCGCCGCCGGCCTGTACGCCATGGGCGTGCGCCCCGGCACCGTCGTCGCCTGGCAGCTGCCCACCCGCATCGAGACCGTCCTGCTCTCGGCCGCCCTCGCCCGGATCGGAGCCGTCCAGTCCCCCGTGATCCCCTTCTACCGGGACCGGGAGGTCGGCTTCGCGCTCCGCGAGTCCAAGGCCGAGTTCTTCGCCGTCCCCGGCGTCTGGCGGGGCTTCGACTACCCCGCGATGGCCGAACGGCTCGGCGCGCGCGGCGTTTTCGAGGCGTACTCGGCCCTCCCGGACGGCGACCCCTCCGTCCTGCCCCCGCCGCCCGCCTCCGGCACCGACGTCCGGTGGATCTACTGGACCTCCGGCACCACCTCCGACCCCAAGGGCGTCCTGCACACCGACCGTTCGCTGATCGCGGGCGGCTCCTGCCTCGCGCACGCCCTGCACCTGACCCCGGCCGACGTGGGCTCGATGGCCTTCCCCTTCGCGCACATAGCCGGGCCCGACTACACCGTGATGCTGCTGCTGTACGGCTTCCCCGCGGTCCTCTTCGAGAAGTTCGCGATGCCCGACGCACTGGACGGCTACCGCCGCCACGGGGTCACCGTGGCAGGCGGCTCCACGGCCTTCTACTCCATGTTCCTCACCGAGCAGCGCAAGGACCCCGCCACGAAGCTCATCCCCACCCTGCGGCTGCTCGCCGGCGGCGGCGCCCCCAAGCCGCCGGAGATCTACCACGCCGTCGTACGGGAGATGGGCTGCATGCTGACCCACGGCTACGGCATGACCGAGGTCCCGATGATCACCATGGGCTCCCCGGACGACACGGCGCACCACCTGGCCACCACCGAGGGCCGGCCCCCGGCCGGGATGTCCATCCGCATCACGGGCCCCGACGGGGAGGCGCTGCCGGCGGGCACGGACGGGGAGGTCCGGCTCCGGGGGGAGGCGGTCTGCCAGGGGTACCTGAACCGGGACCGGGGGCCGGGGGCGCCGGAGGTCTTCGACGCGGAGGGCTACCTGATCACCGGCGACCTCGGGCACCTCACGGAGGACGGGTACCTGGTGCTGACCGGGCGCAGCAAGGACGTCATCATCCGCAAGGGCGAGAACATCTCCGCGAAGGAGATCGAGGACCTGCTGCACGAACTGCCGGGGGTCGCGGACGTGGCGGTGATCGGGCTGCCGGACGCGGAGCGGGGCGAGCGGGTGTGTGCGGTGGTGGAGCAGCCAGCGGGTTCGGCCGCGCCGCTGACCCTGGCGGAGGTGACGGCGTACCTGCGGGGGGCGGGGCTGGCGACGCACAAGCTGCCGGAGCAGTTGGAGGTACTGGACGCGCTGCCGCGCAACGAGGCCCTGCGGAAGGTCTTGAAGTACCGACTTCGCGAGCGCTTCGCGTAGGCCTGGCGGGTGGGGCGGGTGCGGGGTGCCGCTGGGCGGAGCCGCTCCCCGCCCCGCCCTTTCTCCGTTTCCCGGGGGCTCCGCCCCGGACCCCGCTTCGGGGGCTCCGCCCCCGGACCCCCGGGGGCGGAGCCCCAGCAGCAGGCCCGCAGGGCGGGCGGGGGCTACATGCGGCTCAGGGACGCGGCGGCGAAGAGGACGTCGCGGATGGCCTCGCGGTCGCCGTGCTGGCCCGCGGCCGCCTCCTCCGGAGAGATGTGCCCGGCAGCCAGCTGGCAGAACTCGACGCGGTCCAGCGCGATCTCCGCCACCGTCCGCTCGACCGACGGCACGGCCCCCGGCGAGTCCAGCGCGATGTCCCACCCGCCGCCGCCCGCGCCCTCGATCTCCAGGTGCAGCGTCCGCCCCGGCGCACCCGCCGCGACCAGGCCCCGCGCCGGCGCCGCCAGGCCCGCACGGCGGCGCTGCGCCAGCGCGCCCGGGAGCAGGCGTGCCGCCAAGTCGATCATCCGGTGCAGGTGCGGGCCGGCCGGCGGCTCGTACGGGTAGTCCACCGCCTCCGCGATGTCCCACGCGTGCACCCAGCACTCGAAGGCCCGCTCCAGGAAGGCGTCCCCGAGCGGAAGGGCGAAATCCCCGTAGTCCACGGCCAGTTCCGCCACGCCCCGGCCCGCGAAGGACACCGTACGCACCAGCGTGTGCCCCTGCTCCCGCCACGGCTCGCGGACCTGCCGCGTGGTCGGGTACGCCGACGCCTGCCAGAAGTGCTCCGACCGCTCGGCCGGGCCGGCGCCCGCCGGCGCCTCCCTGCCCAGCGGATCGTCCAGCCCCAGCGCGGCGGCCACCAGGCCGTCCACCGCCAGCAGGTGCCCGATCACGCCCGCCACCGTCGTCCGCTGCGTCTTGCGCCGCTCCTCCTCGAACCACTTCAGCCGCACCGGGGTGTGCCACTCCGAGTCCCCGAAGTCCTGGAGCAGCGCGTCGAGCCGCGCCGTCTCGGTGTCGTACGGGTTCGCCCACACCGGCACCGGGATCCGGGCCGGCCGCTTGCCCAGGCAGTCCTCCAGCACCCGCGAGCGCAGCAGCGGCCCCAGGTCGAGGTTCTCCTCCGGGTGCAGCAGCCCCACCGCGTCGCGCAGCCGCAGCGCCTCCTCCGCGCAGGGCGCGCACTCGGTGAGGTGGTCCTCCACCGCCTGCGTCTCCTCGGCGGAGCACGCGGCCAGCGCCCACGCGCCGAGCAGCGACTTCAGTACGGCGTGCGTGCGCGGTTCCGCGGCCGGCGGCGGCAGCGGCTGCAACGGCGGCGCGTGCCGCGGGTCGAAGTCGTCGGCGGCGCCGCGCGGACCCGGTATCCGGGCCGGGCCCCCGGGGCGCTCGTATCCGTCCTCGGGCCACTCGGCGGGGCCGTTCATCGCGACGTTCCATATCCGGGCTGGGCGGAGTCCTCCTGCGGGAGGGTGTTGGCGGTCGACAGCAGCTGGAGCCCGAGCCGCAGCCGGCGGCGCGCCTCGTCCTCGCTGATCTGGAGGTCGGCGGCGGCCTGCCGGTAGTCGCGCCGTTTGAAGTACGCGAGTTCGAGCGCGGCGCGCAGCGGCGCGGGCATGGAGGTGACGATGTAGTCCGCGCGGGCGGCCGCGTTGGCACTGCGGACCTTCTGCTCGAGCTCCTCGCGCGAGCCGCGGCCCAGCTCGGCCTGGCGCAGCCGGGCCACCGCCTGGCCCTGGGTGATCCGGGCGACCCAGGAGCGCATGGACCCCTGCTTGGGGTCGTAGGCGTCCGGGTTCTCCCAGATGTAGCCGAAGACCTCGCGGGTGATCCGGTCCGCGGCCTTCTCGTCGCCCAGTACCCGGTGCGCCAGGCTGTGCACGAGCGAGGCGAAGCGGTCGTACAGCTCACCGAGCGCGGCGGCCTCGCCGCGGGCGAGGCGTTGCTGCATGCGGCGGTCCCAGCGCGGTGGTACGTCCTTAGGCATGATGCCCCCAGCCGTGTGTCGACGCATCGAATGTAGTGGGCACCCGGCCCATCGCGCCCGTTTTGCGGGAAGGTCACCCTGGAAGTGAGCCCTCCGTGATAGAGGCGTGGCGGTGTGTGAACCGTGGTAAGGGCAGCGGCACATGGGGACAGGTGTGCGCGCCCCGCCGCGCTCCCCGTGCGCGGGTTCGATGCGTTCGCGCCCTTGACCGGTTCGCTTAACGCACAGGCCACCGAGGCCTTACGCTCCTGCCTTGTCTTGATCTGAACCCACCGCACACGTGAAGGCGGAACGCCGAACATGGACAGCGCAGAATACGAGCGCAAGATCGCCGCCCGATTCGCCACCTTCGACCAGGACGGGTCCGGGTATATCGACCGGGAGGACTTCAGCGCGGCCGCGAAGGCCGTCCTGGCCGAATTCGGCACCACGGCCCGGTCGGACAAGGGCCAGGCCGTCTTCGCGGGCGCGGAGGCCTTCTGGCAGGGCATGGCCGGGATCGCGGACGTCGACGGGGACCAGCGGGTGTCCCGCGAGGAGTTCATCACCGGGGCGGCCAAGCGGCTGCGGGACAACCCGGACCGGTTCGCGGAGATCGCGCGGCCGTTCCTGCGGGCCGTGATCGCGGTGGCGGACGAGGACGGCGCGGGCGCGACCCCGGCGGCCGCCGCCCGCGTCCTGCGCGTCCTGGGCACCGCGCCCGAGCCGGCCACGCGGGTGGCCGCCGCCCTGGACACGGACGGCGACGGCCGCATCTCGGAGGACGAGATCCTGACGGCGTTCGCGTCGTACTGCGGGGTGGAGGCCCCTGACGCGTGACCCCTGCCGTGCGGCGCTCGGGGGTGGGCCTCGTCCCCTGCCGGGACGGGCCCGGCCCCCTGCCGGGGCTGCGCGGGCTCTGCCGGGGGGGGTGCGGGCTCTGCCGGGGGGTGCGCGGGCTCTGCCCGGGCTGCGCGGGCTCTGCCGGGGGTGCGCCGCGCCCCGTCCCCCGCCGGGACTGCGGCGGGGGACGGGGCCAAGACCCGGGGACGGGCTACGCGAAGACGACCGTGCGGGCGCCGTTGAGGAGGACGCGGTGTTCGCTGTGCCACTTCACCGCGCGGGCGAGCGCCTGGCACTCCACGTCGCGGCCGACCGCCACCAGCTGGTCGGGGGTCACCTCGTGGCCCACCCGCTCGACCTCCTGCTCGATGATCGGCCCCTCGTCGAGGTCCGCCGTCACGTAGTGCGCGGTCGCGCCGATCAGCTTCACGCCCCGGGCGTGCGCCTGGTGGTACGGCTTCGCGCCCTTGAAGCTCGGCAGGAACGAGTGGTGGATGTTGATGATCCGGCCGCTCATCTCCTTGCACAGGGTGTCGGACAGCACCTGCATGTAGCGGGCGAGGACGACGAGCTCGACGTTCTCCGCGCGGACGAGCTCCAGCAGCCGCGCCTCCGCCGCCGCCTTCGTGTCCTTCGTCACCGGGATGTGCACGAACGGGATGTCGTAAGAGCCCACCAGCTCGGCGAAGTCCGTGTGGTTGGAGACCACGGCCGCGATCTCGACCGGCAGGGCGCCGATGCTCGAGCGGAAGAGCAGGTCGTTCAGGCAGTGGCCGAACTTCGACACCATCAGGATGATCCGCATGCGCTCGTCGGAGCGGTGGATCTGCCAGTCCATCCTGAACGAGTCGCCGATCGCGGCGAAACTGGCGCGCAGCTTCTCGACGGTGACCGCCGGCTCGGCCTCGAAGTGCACCCGCATGAAGAAGAGTCCGGTCTCCCGGTCTCCGAACTGCTGGCTGTCCACGATGTTGCAGCCGGTCATGAACAGGTAACTCGACACGGCGTGCACGATGCCCTGCTTGTCGGGGCAGGACATGGTCAGGACGTACTGCGGGGGCTGGGGCTGTGCCTCGGGCTGCGGGTCGCTCATGACCGCATAGCCTTTCACACCGCGCGGGTGAGGATCCTCAACACTTCCAGCGACCGCGGCCGCACGTCGGGGTCGTCCCCGTCCGCCGCGGCGAGCCGTACGTGCGCCTCCCGCGCGGCGCGCACCGCCTCGGGCCAGGCGTGGTGTTCCAGGTAGGCGGAGACGGCCGCGTCGGGACCGACCTGGTGCATGATGCGCAGCACGCGCAGCACGGCGAGGTCGACCAGGGCCGCCTCCTGGGAGTCGCGGAAGATCGTGCCGACGTACTTCTCCGCCGACCAGCTGTCGAGCCAGGTGTCCTCGACGAGCCGGTACACGGCGTCGGTGACGTCGCCGTACCCTTCGGCGCCGGCGAGCCAGGTGTCCTCGTGGAAGGCCGGATCGGAGAGCATGTGCAGCGCCGAGCGCACGTTGCTGCGCCAGCGCCACCACGGCATGTCGTTCAGGGGCATGCCGCCCATGGTGGAGGAGCGGCCACCGCGACGGGAAGAGTTCTTCGAACCTTGGGCGAATGTCACGCCGTCGATCGTACGTTCCCGCTCTCCGCGATCTTCAGGGGCATGTGAATAAACGGAAGACGATATTCCCCCCGGCAATTCACCTGCACGTCACCGGATGTTGTGCACCCCTCACTCCTCAGTTACCCGTGGGGCGGAATGGTGCATGGACATGACCGATCGGCGACACACAGCAACCCTCTCCCGCACCTTCCTGGCCACGGCGATCGCTGCGTGTCTCCTCGCCGGGTGCGGGGTGATCCCCGGCGACTCCGAGGGTTCCGGGCAGACCCTCACGGTCATGACGTTCGCGCCCGAGGGCACCAAGGCGACCAACATGCCCGGAATGACCGGCATGGCCAAGGCGTACGAGCGCTGGGTCAACGCCAAGGGCGGCATCAACGGGCGCAGGCTGCGCGTACTGACCTGCAACGAGAACAACACGCCCAGCGGCGCGGCCGACTGCGCCCGCAAGGCCGTCAACGAGAAGGCCGTGGCCGTCGTCGGCTCCTACAGCCAGCACGGACGCGCCTTCATGGCCCCGCTGGAGGCCGAGGGCATCCCGTTCATCGGCGGCTACGGGGTCTCCTCCGAGGAGTTCCAGTCGGTCCTCTCCTACCCGGTCAACGGCGGCCAGCCCGTCCTGCTCGCCGGCGCCGGCCACCAGCTGGGCCGCGCCTGCAGCGAGGTCGCGCTGGTCCGCCCCGACACCCTCGCGGGCGACTCGATGCCGATCCTGCTGAACGCCGGGCTCAAGGCGAACAAGCTGGCCGAGGCCTCCGACATCCGGGCCGCCGAGGACTCCGCGGACTTCTCCGCGCAGGCCCGCGAGGCCCTCGCGGGCACCACCACGAACGCCGCCGCCGGCAGCAAGGACAAGGAGAAGGAGAAGCCCAAGGGCTGTGTGACCGCCGTGCTCGGCGAGCGCACCGAGACCTTCTTCGACGCCTTCCGCCGCGCCGACGCCCAGAACAGGAAGCCGCAGATCTCCTCGGTCCTCGGCAGCGTCAGCCAGTCCCTGGTGGACCGCACCGGCGGCAAGGAGAGCCCCTTCGAGGGCGCGTTCCTGACCAGCTGGTACCCGGTGGCGGGCGACCCGCTCTGGGACCCGATGCGCAAGGTGATCGCCGACCACGCCTTCGGCGACGACGGGGTCGACCCCGACGACAGCGGGACGCAGACCACCTGGATCGCGTACACCGTGCTGAACGAGGTCGTGAAGCGCTTCAAGCCGGACGAGAACATCACCGCCCGCAAGGTCACCCGGTCGCTCAACCAGGCGGAGGCCGTCACCACCGGCGGCCTCACCCCCGACCTGAGCTGGCGCTACCAGGACATGCGCGCCGTCGCGGGCTTCCCCCGCATCGTCAACGGCCGGGTCACCTTCCAGGTCGTCCAGGCGGGCCGGCTCGTCGCCCAGGCGGGGGAACAGACGATGGACATGACGGCGACGCTGGAACAGGCGCCCCGGGCGGCGTGACGGCCGGGGCGGCCGCTATGTCCCGTACATCCCGCTGGGCCGCTGGTGGCCGCCCGGGACCTCCGTGCCGTCGGGGAAGGTGACCGTGGCGAAGCACGAGCAGGCCCAGATCTGGATCTGGCCGGGCTGGTGGGCCAGTTCGAAGGGGCGGTCGTGCCAGGTGCCGTACGAGGTGACGGTGAATCCCTCGCCGGGCCGCAGCCAGTAGTCCTGCCCGAACGGCTCCAGCCACAGCTCAAGGAGCTCGGTCCCGCTGTTCTCGACCAGCATCGGGACGGGGCTGCCCAGCTTCCGGATGCCCTCCAGGCTGAAGTCCCCGTCGAGCGCGGACATGTTCTCGGCCAGCGGCGCGGTGACCCGGGCGAAGGTCATCGGCTCCGCCCCGGCCGCCGCGGCGGAGCGGTCCGCGGGCCCGGCGCCGCCGAAGAGCTGCCGCCAGAGGGAGGCCCGGCTCACAGCTGCGACTTGTCCCGCTTGGTGAGGCCGTACTTCGCCGCGATGGTGTTCCACAGGCCCGCGGCCGACTCCTTGGCCTTCGTCGCCTCGCCGCTCGCCTTGTTGCCGGCGGCGGCGTTCTCGGAGTTCTTGGCCTTGCCGTCCTTGCACTTGTCGTCGTCGACGTCGTCCGCCCAGGCCGCGTAGCTGTTGTCGGCGGCCGCGGAGGACTTCCAGGCCTTGGTGAGCGCGGCGGACAGCTTCGCGTGGTCGGGGAGCTGGTCCACCTTCAGCTCCTGGAGGCGGGTGACGAGCTCCTCGCGCTGGCGGGCCGCGTCGCGCAGGTCGGCGGCCGCCTGGTCGAGGTTGCTGCAGCTCTTGATGTCCTCCACGGCCTTGATCACCGCGGCCCGGCTGTCGTTGCTGTCCGCGAGGAGCTTGTCCAGCTGGACGGCCTGCGGGCGGCCCGGGTCGACGGGGGCCTCGCCGGCGGGCGCGGCCGAGCCGCCGCTCGCGGTGGCCGCGGGCGGAACCGCGGCCGGGTCGTTGTTCTGCGGCTTGCCGCCGCCGAGCAGCGAGCCGACGCCCAGCCCGACCACGGCCAGGCCGATGACCACCGCGCCGATGATCGCGGGCGACACCTTGCGGGGGGACTCCGGCGGCGGGGGCGGGGGCTGCGGCGGCGCGAACTGCGGGCTCTGGTGCGGGTGCGGCGCCGGGTGCGGCTGGTGGTGCTGCGGCGGCGGTGCGGGGCGCTGCCCGCGCGGCGGGTAGGAGCGCGGCGGGACCGGCGGGAGGTGCTGGGTGTGCCCGGCGGAGCCGTCGCCGCGGAACAGCCCGTCGAACGGCTCGAGTCCGGCCGCGGGGCCGGCCGGCACGGGCGGGATGTACTGCGTCGCCGCCTCCTCGTGCGCGGGGCCGGCCGGCACGGGCGGGATGTACTGCGTCGCCGCTTCCCCGTGCGCGGGGCCGGCCGGCACGGGCGGGATGTACTGCGTCGCCGCCTCCTCGTGCGCGGAGGCCGCGGGGGCCGCCGGCACCGGCGGGATGTACTGGGTGGCGGCCTCCCCGTGGGCGGGGTCGGCCGGGACGGGCGGGATGTACTGGGTGACCGCCTCGGGCAGCGGCGGGTAGCCGTAGCCGTGCGGATCGCCGGGGCCCTCGTACCCGGGGCCCACCACGTGCCCGGGGACCGCCTGGAACTGCGGCGCCTGCGGCTGCTGCTGCGGGTACTCCTCCGGGTGCTGCTGCTCCGGGTGCTGCGGCTGCTGCGGGTAGCCGTACGCGGGCTCCGGACCCCACGGGGCACCCGGCTGGGGGGCGCTCCCCTGTCCGTTCTCCGTCACCGGGTCTCCTTCTCCGACTCGCCCGAACCTACGGCCGTCGGTCACGCTACCCGGTCACACACCGCGACCGGGAGGCCACCCGGCAACCCCACCCGCCCCTTGGCGGCCCGGCCTACGCGACACGGGCCTCCAGGCGGGCCGTGAACTCGCGGACCGGGGCCTCTTGCGCGTACGGCTCCAGGCGGGCCCGGAAGTCGTCCAGGTACTCCGCGCCCCGGGTCGACCGCAGGCCCGCGAGCAGGTCCGAGGCCTGGGACGCCGTCTGGCAGGCCTGCTCGACCTCCCGCTGCTGGACCTGCGCCGCCGCCAGCAGCAGGAGCCCGATGGCCCGCCGGCGGGCCTTGCCCGCCGGGAGGCCCCGCAGCGCCTCCGCCGCCTGCCGGGCCGCCGCGTCCGCCTGGCCCAGGTCCCGGTGGCAGTGCGCCAGCTCGTCCGCGAGGTACGCCCGGTCGAAGTGGCGGATCCACACCGGGTCGTCCCCGGACTCCGGCTCCGCCCGCTCCAGCGCGGTGACGGCCCGGGACGACAGCACCGCCGTCGCCCGGTTGTCGCCGAGCAGCGCGTGCCCGCGCGCCTCGGCCGCGTAGAACATGGCCTCCACCCGCGGCGTGACCTGCCCCCGCGTCCCCTCCTGCGCCGCCCGCGCCAGCTGCGCGATCTCCCGCGGATTGCCCAGCTCCGCGGCGAGGTGGCTCATCGACGCCGCGAGCACGTAGCCCCCGTACGAACGGTCGCCGGCCGCCTGCGCGAGCCGCAGCGCCTGGATGTAGTAGCGCTGGGCCAGGCCCGGCTGCCCCGTGTCCACCGCCATGTAGCCCGCGAGCTCCGTCAGCCGCGCCACCGCCCCGAACAGCGCCCGCCCGACGGGCTCCCGGTACGAACCGCCGATCAGCCCGGACACCACCGAGTTCAGGTAGTGCACGACCACCGGCCGCACGTGCCCGCTGCCGAAGCGGTGGTCGAGCTCCTTCAGGGCCTCCGTCGTCGCCCGCACCGCCTCGACGTCGGACATCCCGACGCGCGAGCCTCCGCTGCGCGCCACCTGCGGATCGGCGCCCGTGATCAGCCAGTCTCGGCTCGGCTCGACGAGCGCGGACGCGGCCACGCTCGAGCCCGCCAGGAAGTCACGGCGGCCCACGTCGCTGCGCCACAGCTCGCAGACCTGCTCGATGGCGCCGACGACGGTCGGGGAGAACTGCAGGCCGACGCCCGAGGCGAGGTTCTTGCCGTTGGCCATGCCGATCTCGTCGATGGTGACGGTCCGGCCGAGTTTGCGCCCGAGCGCCTCGGCGATGATGCCGGGCGCCCGGCCGCGCGGCTGCTGGCCGCGCAGCCAACGGGCCACGGAGGTCTTGTCGTAGCGGAGATCGAGGCCGTGTTCCGCCCCGCACATGTTGACCCGCCGGGCGAGCCCGGCGTTGGAGCACCCGGCTTCCTGGATGAGCGCCTGCAGCCGTTCGTTCGGCTGGCGGGCAACGAGAGGCCTGGCTGCCATGAAAACCCCCTGAGGCCGCGGGTGATCGTTGGAATGATCACTTCCCGCCTGATGTGCGGAGAATCTTCCGCTCTGCGTCGTGTCGCTACCCAGCTCCGGCGCCCCGGGCTCCTACGCGCCCCCGCCCGTGCACCGGTGCGCCCCGTATGCAGGATCGATGCTCCGCCCACCGGCCGGTTTACGCCCGTAACCCAAGGTGACCCGCGGAGTTGTGATGGGCGTGGAAGAGACCATGGGAGTCACGGAGACCGCACCCATCCCCAAGCAGCGCGGCGAGCAGCTGCTGGACCATGCCGTGCGGTACGCGGAAGAACGGCACTGGGATGTCTTCGCCGGCACCTGGCTGGAGGTGGGAGACGGGCGGGAGCTCTGCTCCTGCGGGGCGCAGGACTGCCCGGCCCCGGGCGCGCACCCGGCGGTGAAGGACTGGGCGGCGCAGGCGACCGGCAGCGCCGTGCGCGTCCGGCAGATCTGGGGACGCCACCCCGGAGCCTGCATCCTGATGCCCACGGGCCGGACGTTCGACGCCCTGGACGTGCCCGACGCGGCCGGCTTCCTCGCCCTCGCGCGGCTGGAGCGGATGGAGCGCACCCTCGGGCCGGTCACCCTCACGCCCGACCACCGGATGCTCTTCTTCGTGCTGCCGGGCGCCGGGGCCAAGGTGCCGGACCTCGTGCGCAAGCTGGGCTGGACGCCGTCGGCGATCGACCTCGTCGCCCGGGGCGAGGGCGAGTACGTGGCCGCCCCGCCCACCCGCTTCGGCGGCCGGGGCTCGGTCCAGTGGGCCCGGCGGCCCACTCCCGCCAACCGGTGGCTGCCGGACACGGAAGAGCTGATCGACGCACTGGCGTACGCGTGCGGCAGCGAGGCCGCCGCCGAGCGCAAGCGGCGCCAGGGCTGAGCCCGCGGCCGGGCACGCCGCGCCCCGGCACGCCGGCGGGCGGGCCGCCGGAAGGCGGCCGCAAAGCCGCTGGAAGGCCGCTGGAACCCCGCCGACCTGGGGCGTTGACCTGACACGGCTGACCGGAAACTCATGACATAAGTAACTGCTCAAGCCTCTCCCCCTCCTCCTATGGTGAGAAAAGAACGACCAACGGGGACGTGTGACGAGAGGCAGGCGCATGCCGGACCAGGCTGATGCGACGGGTGGGACGTACGGAACGGGTGGCGCGCGACCCGCGCCGTCCGCCGTGCGGGTGGAAGGCCTGTGGAAGCGCTTCGGCGAGCAGGTGGCCGTGGCCGGGATCGACCTGGAGCTGCCCGCGGGCAAGTTCATCGGACTGGTCGGCCCGAACGGCGCCGGCAAGACGACGACGCTGTCGATGGTGACCGGGCTGCTGCGCCCGGACATGGGACGGGTCCTCGTCGCCGGGCGCGACGTGTGGGCGGACCCCGTCGACGTGAAGTCGCGGATCGGCGTCCTGCCCGAGGGCCTGCGGCTCTTCGAGCGGCTGTCCGGCCGCGAACTCCTCGGCTACATGGGCCGGCTGCGGGGACTGCCCGGCGAGGAGACCGACAAGCGGGCGACGCAGCTGCTGGACGTCCTGGACCTGGCGGGCTCGCAGCACAAGCTGGTCGTGGACTACTCGACCGGCATGCGCAAGAAGATCGGCCTGGCCGCCGCACTGCTCCACAACCCCGAAGTGCTCTTCCTGGACGAGCCGTTCGAGGGCGTCGACCCGGTCTCCGCACAGACCATCCGCGGGGTGCTGGAGCGCTACACCGCCTCCGGAGCCACGGTCGTCTTCTCCTCCCACGTGATGGAGCTCGTCGAATCGCTCTGCGACTGGGTGGCCGTCATGGCCGCCGGACGCATCCGCGCCGCGGGCCCGCTGGCCGAGGTACGGGGCTCGGCGCCCTCCCTCCAGGCCGCCTTCCTCGAACTGGTCGGCGCACACGGACGCGACGCCGCCGGGGACTCCCTCGACTGGCTGGGCGGCGGCTCCTCCGGGACGGCGGACGCACGATGACCGCCGTCACCTCCGCCGCCCCGTCCCCCGCCTCGCCCGCACCCTCCGCCGCCGCCTCGCTGACCCCGGTGTTCGTCCGGCTCAAGCTCTCGCTGCTGCGCAACGGGCTGAAGGGCTCCTCCAAGCGCAAGGCCGCCTGGATCAGCTCGCTGGTGTTCGCGCTCGTGGTCGGCTTCTTCGTCACGCTCGGCCTGGCCATGCTGCACGGCAACGCCCACGCGGGCACCGTCGTCGTGCTGCTCGCCGCGATCCTGGCACTGGGCTGGACCTTCATGCCGCTGTTCTTCCCCACCGGGGACGAGACCCTCGACCCGAGCCGGCTGGTCATGCTGCCGCTGCGCCCGCGTCCTCTCGTACGGGCCCTGCTGGCCTCCTCGCTGGTCGGCATCGGCCCGATGTTCACGCTGTGCCTGGCGATCGGCTCGGTGATAGCGGTCGCCCGCGGCGCCGCCGGGGTGGCGGCCGCGGTGGTGGCCGCCCCACTGCTGCTCGTGGGCTGCGTGGCCCTCGCCCGCGCGGTGGCCACCGCCAACGTGCGGCTGCTGACCAGCCGCAAGGGGCGGGACCTGGCGCTGCTCAGCGGCCTGCTGATCGCGGTGGGCGCGCAGCTGGCCAACTTCGCCAGCCAGCGCCTGTTCCAGACCGGCGGACTGTCCCAGCTGGAGCCGGCCGAGGCGGTGCTGCGGTGGCTCCCGCCGGCGACCGCCGTCGGCATGGTCGACTCCGCGAGCAAGGGCTCGTACGGCCAGGCGGCCGCCCAACTCGCCCTCACCCTCGGCGCCCTGGCCCTGCTGCTCTGGTTCTGGGAGCGCAGCCTGACCAAGCTGATGGTCAGCCCGGACGGCTCCACCCTCGCGGCCGCCAAGCCGGAGAAGAACCGCGCCGAGCGCGGCTTCTGGTCCCTGCTGCCGGCCGGCCGGACGGGCGCCGTCATGCAGCGGACCCTGCGCTATGCCGTCCGCGACCCGAAGACGAAGTCGGCGACCGTGACGGCCCTGGCGATCGGCCTGATCATCCCGGTCTTCAACGCCCTCCAGGGCACCGGCTCGCTCTACCTCGCCTGTTTCGGCGCCGGCATGCTCGGCATCCAGATGTACAACCAGTTCGGGCAGGACACCTCGGCGTTCTGGATGGTCGCCCAGACGCTCGGCACCCCGCACGACGCGTACGTGGAGCTGCGCGGGCGGGCCGCCGCGCTGGCCCTGGTCACCGTCCCGTACACGGTCTTCGTGACCGTGGTGACGGCCGCCCTGGTCGGCAACTGGTCCAACTTCCCGGCGGCGTTGGGCCTGGCCCTGGCCCTGCTGGGCGCGATGCTGTGCACGGGGGCACTGGCCTCGGCGCGGTACCCGTACTCGATCCCGACGGAGGGCGCGTTCAAGAACGTCGCCCCGGGCCAGGCCGGCCTGGCCTGGCTGAGCATCTTCGGCGGCATGCTCGCGGCGGCCCTGCTGTGCGCCCCGTTGATCGCCCTGACGATCTGGCTCAACGTGGCGGACCACCAGGACATGACCTGGCTGGTGCTGCCGCTGGGCGTGGTCTGGGGCGCCCTGGCCACCTGGTCGGGCCTGCGCCTGGCGGCGCCGCTGGTGGCCCGGCGCCTGCCGGAGATCCTGGCGGCGGTGAGCAAGGGGTAGGGGCGGGGCACGGCCGGACGCGGCGGGGCGGGAGGTCGGGGCGGGGCAGCCCCTGGCCCCCGCCCCGCCCCCTCAGATCCGCGAAGCCCTGACCGCGTCCAGGAAGGGTTCCAGGGCCGCTCGCAGAGCTGTCGGCTGGTCGTAGTGGAGGTAGTGGCCCGCGTCGGGGATCTCGGCGTACTGGCCGGCCGGGAGGACGCGGACCATCTCCTGGGCTTCGGCCCTCCCCAGTTCGCCGTCCAGACCGCGGACGACCAGGGTGGGGCAGCTGACCTGGGCCAGTTCCTCCCAGTGGGCGTCGTGCACCCACGTCTCGCGGGCCCTCAGCATCTGGCGGCGGGAGAAGAGCGGGCGCCAGCCGTCCTGGGCCTCGTGCATGACCTCGGCGAAGAAGGCGCCGCGGCCCGGGTCGGGGCGCTCCACCCGGGGATCGTCCTCGCCGAACCAGCGGCGGGCGGCGTCCTGGGTGGGGAAGGGCAGCGGCCAGCGGTGGAACCAGTCCTCCCACTCCTGCTGCGAGGCCTCGCCGAGCGCCGAGGCCCGCATGTCGCAGATGACCACGGCTTCGACCAGGTCGGGCCGGCGGGCCGCGAGCTGCCAGGCGGTCAGGGCGCCCATGGAGTGGCCGATCAGGGTCACGGGGGCGAGGCCGAGCTGCTCGACGACGGCCTCCGCGTCGGCCACGAAGGCCTCGCGCGTGTAGGGACCGTGCGCCGGGCGGTCGCTCTGGCCGTGGCCGCGCTGGTCCAGGGCGACGACGCGGCGGTGCTCGCCGAGCCAGCGGGCGGTGCCGGACCAGTGGAAGGCGCGGCCCATGAGCCCGTGGAGTAAGAGCACGGCAGGGCGGGGGTCCGGGCCTGCGGGCCGGGCCTCGGCCGCGGAGTCCGCTTCGCGGAACTCCCAGGCGGCCAGGCGTACGCCATCGGCCCCTGTCACATCGATGCGCTGTACCACCGCAGATGCACCCCCTTCGCTCCCGGCCAGACTATCGAACCCGCATTCGAAAACGGGCGTCTCGCCGACAACACCGCTCTTTCGAGTGACCTTGCTCAAGGATTGGCCGCCGCTGCCGATGGAGATCCTTTCAACAGGGAGGCGGGCCGCTCGGGGAAGACGGTCCGAAGGGGAAGACCTTGAGAGCTCGGGGCTCCAGGTCACCAGGGGAGGACCGGTCCCGGCGCCGCGAGGCGCCGGGACCGCCCACATCCACACATCGAACGTCCACAGCAGACGTCTACACCAGACGTCCGCACCAGGTGCCTACACCAGACGTCCGCACCGGACGCCCGCACCGGAACGGATCAGCGCTTCGCCACGAACACGTGCGAGGCGACCTCCGCGTCCAGCTCGGCGGCCTCGCCGCCGCTGCCGACCAGGACCCCGCCCGGGGACTCGGTCACGCTCACCACGGAGCCGGGCTGCACGCCCGCCCGACGCAGCGTGTACATCAGCTGGGCGTCCGTCTGGATCGGCTCCCCGATCCGGCGCACGACCACGGTCTTGCCGTCGACGCCCGGGTCCAGCTCGTTGAGGCTGACCATGCCGTCCTCCAGGAACGGGTCCGCCTCGGCCTTCTCCCCCAGCTCCTCCAGGCCCGGGATCGGGTTCCCGTACGGCGACTCGGTCGGGTGGCGCAGCAGCTCCAGCACCCGCCGCTCCACCGCCTCGCTCATCACGTGCTCCCAACGGCAGGCCTCGGCGTGCACCTGCTCCCATTCCAGGCCGATGACGTCGACGAGCAGACACTCGGCCAGCCGGTGCTTGCGCATCACGCGCGTCGCCAGCCGCCGCCCCTCCTCCGTCAGCTCCAGATGCCGGTCGCTTGCCACGGCCACCAGGCCGTCCCGCTCCATCCGCGCCACCGTCTGGCTCACCGTCGGGCCGCTCTGGTCGAGCCGCTCGGCGATACGGGCGCGCATGGGGACCACACCTTCCTCTTCCAGCTCAAGGATGGTGCGGAGATACATCTCCGTGGTGTCGATCAGTCCGGACATTCGTGCCCCTCGGATTGCGTGCGCTGGCCCTGCCCCCAATTCTGACGCATCGGGCGGACAACCGTCCCGTACCGAGCGTCAAGCCCTCTCCCGGACATCTCCCCGACAGGCCGGCGGAGATCTTCCGTGGGATTGACGTTCGTATTGACACGCCCTTGGTCCAGACCGCACGGTGAGCGGCGGACACGGACCCACCCCGTCAACCCGCCCCGACCCCCGGAAGGCCATCGGCGTATGAGCGAGAGCAAGCTGGCCGGTCAGTTCTTCGACGCCGCCATCGGCCTGTTGGAGCGGGTGCGGGACGAGGAGGCCGCTCGGATCGCCGAGGCCGGCGTCCTCGTCGCCGACGCCGTGGCCTCCGGGAACCGGCTCTTCGCCTTCGGCGCCGGGCACTCCTCGCTGCCCGCCCAGGACGTGGTCTACCGGGCCGGCGGGCTGGCCCTGATGAACTTCCTCGCGGTCCCGGGCACGGCCGGGGTCGACGTCATGCCCGCCACGCTCGGCAGTGCCCTGGAGCGGGTCGACGGCCTCGCCGGCGCCGTGCTCGACAGCAGCCCCGCCTCCGACGGCGACGTCCTCGTGATCATCTCCCTGTCCGGGCGCAACGCCCTGCCGGTGGAGATGGCCATGAACGCGCGCGCCATCGGCCTGAAGGTCATCGGCGTGACCTCGGTGGCGTACGCGACCGGCACCAGGTCGCGGCACGTCTCCGGCAGCTTCCTGAAGGACCACTGCGACGTGGTCCTCGACAGCAAGATCGCGGTGGGCGACGCGGAGCTGACCCTCGACGGCATCGACGCGCCCTTCGCCCCCGCCTCCACGGTCGTGACCAGCGCGATCATGCAGGCGGTCATGGCCGCCGCGGCCGGCGAGCTCGCGGCCCGCGGGATCGAGCCGCCGCTGCTGCGCTCGGGCAACGTCGACGGCGGCCACGAGTGGAACGGCCGCGTGATGCAGGAGTACGGCGACCGGATCTTCTTCCGCCACTAGCCGTCGCCGGCCGGGGGTCCGCCCGGGGCCCGTCCCCCCGCCCCGGCCGCCAGGTCCAGATCGGCGGCGATCCGGCCCGCGACCTCCTCCGCGTACGCCGCGTCCGGCCCCTCGAAGGCGGCCCGCGAGGGCCCTCGTACGAAGGTCACGGCTCCCAGGGTCCGCCCCCGGCTGCGCAGCACCGTGCACAGGACGTGCGCCGCGCCCTCGGGCCAGTGGCGGGCCCGCGCCCACTCCGGGTCCGCCGCCCCGCGCGGAGCGCTCGTGCGCACCGAGCCGATCCGGTCGAGCGCCTGGAGGGCCGGGTGCCCGGCCTCGTACCGCACGGGGATCGCCCCGGGCCCCGGCAGCTCGGGCGGCGAGACGGCGGAGCGTACGAGCCGGCGCCGCTCGGGACCGGCCGAGGGGTCCAGTACGTCCAGCAGCGCGTGCTCGGCGAAGCCCGCGAGGGCGAAGTCCAGCCGGACGGCCGCCGCCTCCGCCGGGTCCTCGCACTCGGCGGCGGCCCGGCCCGCGCGGTGCAGCTGGTGGGAGCGGAACCGCAGCTGCGCGGTGTCCAGCTGGGCCTGCCGGGCCTCGGTGACGTCCTGGAACAGCCAGCCCACCCCGAGCGGCACCGGCTCCTCCGCGAGCGGCGAGGCCAGCCGCAGGAACCCGCACCGCAGGCACCGCCGCCGCGCTCCTTCCGGCGTCCGCACGGACACCCACAGCTCCACCGGGGCCGGCGGCGCCCCCTCGGCGAGCACGTGCTGGAGGGCGCCCTCCAGCTCCTCCACGCCCTGGAGGAGCAGTTCCCCGAGCGGCCGGCCGAGCAGCGCGGTGCGCCCGGCGCCGAGGGCGCGCGCGGCGTGCGCGTTGACCACGGCGGGGCGCAGGTCGACGTCGACGAGGACGACGCCCCAGGCGGCGTCCTCGAGCAGGGCCTCGCTCAGCGCGATGGACCGCTCCAGGTCGATCTGCGCGTGCACCTCGCTGAAGGCGCAGTACACCCCGGCCGGCTTCCCGTCCGCACCCGGCACCCCGGCGGACTGGGTGCGTACGAGGACCCGCCCGCCGTCCTTGGTCAGCAGCGCGAACTCGTGCACCTGGCGGCCCGGCACGTGCTGGGCGGACAGGAGCCGCTCCTGCACGTCCTGGGCGTCGGCGGGCCGTACCGCCCAGCCCTCGAAGCCCTTGCGGCCCACGGCCTCGGCGGCGGACCAGCCCAGGATCCGCTCGGCCTCGCGGTTCCAGTGGGTGATCACGCCGTCGGAGTCGAACGCGCACAGGGCGGCGTCCATCCCGTCGAGCAGTGCTGCGAGCAGATCGTCGTCGGTGGTCTCGTCACGTCCGGAAGCAGTCACCTGGCACCCCCAGCAGGTGTTCGCGTGTGCGGCACGTCAGATCATTGAACTGGAACGTGACGCAGCCCACACCCCGTTCCCCCGAATACCCCAGAATGATCCGTTTCGGCCCCGGAAAATATTTGCTTGTGTCCTGCCGGACAGGCTCCTAGGCTCTGCCGTACACGAGAAGGGAGGTGGTTCCCGAAATGTACGGAAACCGGACGCGTGAGGTGGCTGCGGGCTAAAGCGCCCGTCGTCGCACGCACCCAGTGCGGTGCCCGGCGGGAACGCCAGGCGCCAATCCCAAGCAGTCACCCGACCCGCGGGCTCGCCGGTACGTCCGGCCGGCCCCTCCCCACTGCAGGGGGAGGGACCCGAGCCCGCGGGTCGCCTGCGTTTCCGGCCCCGCCTCGACGGGACCCGCACGGCTACGGGCAGAGGCGTTCGACGTGCCACTTCTCCGCGTCGCGGACGTACCGCAGGCGGTCGTGGAGGCGGTTCTCGTGGCCCTGCCAGAACTCCACCTCGCCGGGGACGACCCGGTAGCCGCCCCACTCCGGCGGCACCGGCACCTGCTCGCCCTCCGGGTAGCGCTGCTCCAGCTCCGCGTAGCGGCGGTCCAGCTCGGCGCGCGAGGCGATCACCTGCGACTGGTCGCTGGCCCAGGCGCCCAGCTGCGAGCCGTGCGGGCGGGAGCGGAAGTACGCCGCCGTCTCGTCGCGGCCGACCCGGGCGGCCGTGCCGGTCACGATGACCTGGCGGGCGATGGGGTGCCAGGGGAACAACAGGGCGACGTGCGGGTTCTCGGCGAGCTCGCGGCCCTTGCGGGAGCCGTAATTGGTGTAGAAGACAAAGCCCCGCGCGTCGAACTGCTTCAGCAGCACCGTGCGGGAACTGGGGCGGCCGTCGGCGGTGGCCGTCGAGACGATCATCGCGTTGGGCTCGAAGACGTGCGCGACGGCGGCCTGCTGGAACCATCGCGCGAACTGGTCCATGGGATCGTCGGCGAGGCTCTCCTCGGGGACGATCTCGGAGCGGTACTGCCTGCGCATGAGGGAGGGATCAAGGTCCTGATGGGTCACGCCGGCCATCCTGCCGCAGTGCGCCCACCGGGAGTGTGCCGTATGTCACGCTTCCGCAGTCCACCGGGAACGGACAAAATCTTGGGGCCGGTCCGACGGTCCCCGCGCGGGTGACCATCGGCCGCGCCGGGCATCAACGGGGATGACCGCGCCGGACCGCGAATCACGCCGGGAGCCGCGCGTGTTCGCACTATCTGAGGAGCCGCCTGATGTCCGACTTCGTACCCGGGCTCGAAGGGGTCGTCGCGTTCGAGACGGAGATCGCCGAACCCGACAAGGAAGGCGGTGCGCTCCGCTACCGCGGGGTCGACATCGAAGACCTCGTCGGGCACGTGTCCTTCGGGAACGTGTGGGGCCTGCTGGTCGACGGTGCGTTCAACCCCGGACTGCCCGCCGCCGAGCCCTTCCCGATCCCCGTCCACTCCGGCGACATCCGGGTCGACGTGCAGTCCGCGCTCGCCATGCTCGCCCCCGTGTGGGGCCTGAAACCGCTCCTGGACATCGACGAGCGGACCGCGCGCGACAACCTCGCCCGCGCCGCCGTCATGGCGCTGTCGTACGTCGCCCAGTCCGCCCGCGGCCAGGGCCTGCCCATGGTCCCGCAGCGGGAGATCGACAAGGCGGAGTCGGTCGTCGAGCGGTTCATGATCCGCTGGCGGGGCGAGCCGGACCCGAAGCACGTCAAGGCCGTCGACGCCTACTGGACCTCCGCCGCCGAGCACGGCATGAACGCCTCCACCTTCACCGCGCGCGTCATCGCCTCGACCGGCGCGGACGTGGCGGCGGCCCTGTCGGGCGCCGTCGGCGCGATGTCCGGGCCGCTGCACGGCGGGGCGCCCTCGCGGGTGCTCGGCATGATCGAGGAGATCGAGCGCACCGGCGACGCCGTGGCGTACGTGAAGAAGGCCCTGGACAAGGGCGAGCGGCTGATGGGCTTCGGGCACCGCGTCTACCGCGCCGAGGACCCGCGGGCGCGCGTGCTGCGGCGCACGGCCAAGGAGCTGGACGCGCCGCGCTACGAGGTGGCCGCCGCGCTGGAGAAGGCCGCGCTGGAGGAGCTGCACGCCCGCCGCCCCGACCGGGTGCTGGCCACCAACGTGGAGTTCTGGGCCGCGATCATGCTGGACTTCGCGGAGGTCCCGGCGCACATGTTCACGTCGATGTTCAGCTGCGCCCGTACCGCCGGCTGGTCCGCGCACATCCTGGAGCAGAAGCGCACGGGCCGCCTGGTGCGTCCGTCGGCCCGCTACATCGGCCCCGGCCGGCGCGACCCGCGCGACATCGAGGGCTACGCCGACATCGCCGGCACGGCCTGATCCCCGGACGGACCCCCTGCGCGAAGGGCGCCGTACCCCGTGGCGGGGTGCGGCGCCCTTCGCGTCGCCCGGGCTCAGCCCAGGGCCGCGTCGAGGATGCGGGCCCACTGGGCGACCACGCGGTCGCGGCGGGCCGTGTCGTCGGTGAGGACATTGGCCAGGCCGAGGCCCCGGGCCATGTCGAGGAGGCCCTGCACGGTCTCCCGTACGCCCGGCACGGACTCGTCCGCGCCCAGCAGCTCCACGGCGATGCGGTGGGTCTCCCGGCCGACCCGGGCCTCCAGTTCGGTGACCCGGGGGCGCAGCTGCTCCTCGTTGGAGGCGGCGACCCAGAGCTGGAGCGCGGCCCGGAACAGGGTGCCGGTGTACAGGTCGACGAGCGCCTCGACCGCGGCGGGGCGGGCGGCCGGACCGGCGTGGAAGAGCTCGCGCAGGGCGGTGGAGCGCTCCTCGGCGACGTACTCGACGGCGGCGGTGAACAGGTCCTCGCGGGTGCGGAAGTGGTGCTGGGCCGCGCCGCGGGAGACGCCGGCGCGTTCGGCGACGACCCCGACGGTGGAGCCCGCCCAGCCGTGTTCGGCGAGGCAGGAGACGGCGGCCTCGAGGAGGTGGCGGCGGGTGACCCGGCTGCGCGCCTGCTTGGGGCCGCCGGGCGGGGCGGGGGCGGCGGGGGGCGTGGCCCCGGCGGTGGCCGCGTGCGGTGCCGAGCCCGCCTTGTCGGCTGCCGAGCCCGCCTTGTCGGCTGCCGAGCCCGCCTTGTCGGCTGCCGCGCCGGTCACCTCGTCGGGCGCCGTGCCGGTCGACTCGTCGGGCGCCGTGCCGGTCGACTCGTCGGCTGCCGCGCGCGTCACAGCGACCACGACGGGGTGCGGCGCTCGAAGCGGGCGGTGATGCCCTCGCGGGCCTCCGGGGAGGCGAAGAGCCGCGCGGACAGCTCGGTCAGGCGGCTGCCGTCGCGGTCCAGGGTCTCGCGTACGGCAGCGGCGGTCAGCGCCTTGGTGGCGGCCAGGCCCTGCGGGGAGGCCTTGCGCAGCCCGGCGAGGACCGGCTCCAGGGCCTGGTCCACGTCCTCGGCGTGCAGGGTGAGCAGGCCGATGCGGGCGGCTTCGGCGGCGTCGAAGGCCTCGGCGGTGAGGAAGTAGCGGGCGGCGGCGCGCGGGTCCAGTCGCGGGAGCAGCGGCATGGAGATCACCGCGGGGGCCAGGCCGAGGTGGGTCTCGGTGAACGCGTACGTCGACCGCGGTCCGGCGGCGGCGATGTCGCAGACGCCGAGCAGGCCCAGGCCGCCGGCCCGGACGTGGCCGGTGACGCGGGCGAGGACGGGCTTGGGCAGTTCGGCGATCTCGCGGAGCAGGGCCAGGAACTCGGCCGGGTCACACGGGGACTTGAGGTCGGCCCCGGCGCAGAAGGTGCTGCCGGTGTGGGTGAGCAGGACGGCACGGACCGCCGGATCCGCCCCGGCGTCGGCGAGCGCGGCGCGCAGCTCTGCGACGAGGTCGGCGGAGAGGGCGTTGCGGTTGGCCGGGGAGTCCAGGGTGAGGACGGCTACGCCGGTCGCTCGCGCGGCGTGGACGGGTGGCATGTCTCCTCCGGAGGGGGTTGGCGGCTGGGCGGTGCGGGTCGGCTGCGCCGGAGCCCGGGCCCGGGTGGGCTTGGCTGCGGGGGCCGGGGCGGGGTGTTGTCCGGGACTCATGATCCATGGCGTCCTGGCCCGGCCGCTCTCCCCGAGCAGCTACCGCGCCCACACATCACGTTCTCCGTCCGGACAACACCCCGACCCGGCCCCGCGCCGGCCGGCTCTAGTACGACTTGGGCAGGCCCAGGGTCTGGTGGGAGATGAAGTTGAGGATCATCTCGCGGCTGACCGGGGCGATGCGGGCCACGCGGGAGGCGGTGATGAGGGAGGCCAGGCCGTATTCGCGGGTGAGGCCGTTGCCGCCGAGGGTGTGCACGGACTGGTCCACCGCCCGGACACAGGCCTCGCCGGCCGCGTACTTGGCCATGTTCGCGGCCTCGCCGGCCCCCAGGTCGTCTCCGGCGTCGTAGAGATGGGCGGCCTTCTGCATCATCAGGCGGGCCAGTTCCAGCTCGATGTGGGCCGCGGCCAGGGGGTGGGCCAGGGCCTGGTGGGCGCCGATGGGGTCCTTCCACACCTGGCGGGACTTGGCGTAGTCGACGGCCTTGGCGAGCGCGTAGCGGCCCATGCCGATGGCGAAGGCGGCGGTCATGATGCGTTCGGGGTTGAGCCCGGCGAACAGCTGGAGCAGACCCGCGTCCTCGTCGCCGACCAGCGCGGAGGCGGGCAGGCGCACCTCGTCCAGGACCAGTTCGAACTGCTTCTCCGCGGCCTGGAGTTCCATGTCGATGACCGAGCGGGTGAAGCCGGGGGCCTCGCGCGGGACGATGAACAGGCAGGGCTTGAGCCGGCCGCTCCTGGCGTCCTCGGTGCGGCCGACGATGAGGGTGGCGTCGGCGATGTCCACGCCGGAGATGAAGACCTTGCGGCCGGTGAGGATCCAGTGGTCGCCGTCGCGGCGGGCCGTGGTGGTGATGCGGTGGGAGTTGGATCCGGCGTCGGGTTCGGTGATGCCGAAGGCCATGGTCAGGCTGCCGTCGGCGAGGCCGGGGAGCCAGCTGCGCTTCTGGTCCTCGGTGCCGAAGCGGGAGATGACCGTGCCGCAGATGGCGGGTGAGACGACCATCATCAGCAGCGGGCAGCCCGCGGCACCGAGTTCCTCGAGGACGATGGACAGTTCGGCGATGCCGCCGCCTCCGCCGCCGTACTCCTCGGGCAGGCTGACGCCGAGGTAGCCGAGCTTGGCGGCGTCGGCCCACAGTTCGTCGGGATGGCCGCCCTCGCGGGCGACGCGGGCGAGGTACTCGCGGCCGTACTTCTGCCCCAGGGCGGCGACCGCCGTGCGCAGGGCCTTGTGCTCGGGCGTTTCGATGGTGGCGGAGCTCATGACGTCGTTTCCTCCTGGACTACGGCGAGCAGGGCGCCGAACTCGACCTGCCGGCCCGTGGTGGCGTGGAGCGCGGTGAGCGTGCCGGAGGCGGGAGCGAGGATGCGGTGCTCCATCTTCATGGCCTCCAGCCAGAGCAGCGGCTGCCCGGCGGTGACGGCGACGCCGGGGGCGAGGCCCTCGGCGACGCGGACGACGGTGCCGGGCATGGGGGCGAGGAGGGAGCCCGGTTCGGTGCGGGCCTGGGGGTCCGCGAACCGGGGGACGGGGGTGAGGGTGTGGGCGCCGAGCGCCGAATCGACGTAGAGGTCGGAGCTGTTCGAATTTTGTTTCACGTGGAACAGGCGCCGGATGCCGTCGACTTCGAGCGTGACGAGGTCCGGGGCGGCGGACAGGACGCGGACTCCGGGGTGGTCCACCGGGTGGTAGGCGACCTCGTACTCGGTGCCCGCCGCCGTGTAGCGGCGGGTCTGGGGCTGGGAGCGGACGTTGCGCCAGCCGCCGAGGCGGGCGGCGAGGGGGGCGTCCGGGCCCGGTGCCGCTTCGGCGAGGGCCGCCGCCAGGGCGGACAGGGTGGCGTCCGGGGCGTCGTCGGTCAGGGCGGCGAGGTGGCGCTCGTAGAAGCCGGTGTCGGGCTGTCCGGCGGCGAACTCCGGGTGGCGCAGCGACCGTACGAGGAGCTCGCGGTTGGTGGTGAGCCCGTGGATGCGGGCTCCGGCCAGGGCGTGGGCGAGGACGCGTACGGCCTCCGCGCGGGTCGGGGCGTGGGCGACGACCTTGGCGAGCATGGGGTCGTAGTGGATGCCGACCTCGTCCCCGTCGGTGAAGCCGGTGTCGACGCGGACCTCACCGGGCACGGCCAGGGTGTGCAGGACGCCGGTCTGCGGGCGCCAGTCCTGGGCGGGGTCCTCGGCGTACAGGCGGGCCTCGACGGCGTGGCCGACGGGCGCCGGGGGTGTGAGCGGCAGGGCGGCGCCCTCGGCGACGCGCAGCTGGAGGGCGACGAGGTCGAGGCCGAAGACGGCTTCGGTGACGGGGTGTTCGACCTGGAGGCGGGTGTTCATCTCCAGGAAGTAGGGGCGTCCGTCCGCGGCGACGAGGAACTCGACGGTGCCGGCGCCCTGGTAGGAGACGGCGCGGGCGGCGGCGACGGCCGCCTCGTGCAGGCTCTCGCGCAGGCTTTCCGGCAGGCCGGGGGCCGGAGCCTCCTCGATGACCTTCTGGTGGCGCCGCTGGAGGGAGCAGTCGCGGGTGCCCAGCGCCCAGACGGTGCCGTGGGCGTCGGCGAGGATCTGCACCTCGACGTGGCGGCCGCGCTCCACGTAGGGCTCGGCGAAGACCTCGCCGTCCCCGAAGGCCGATCGGGCCTCGGCGGCCGCGGCCTCCAGCTCCTCCTTGAGGACGTCGAGGTCGCGGACCACGCGCATCCCGCGGCCCCCGCCCCCGGCGGCCGCCTTGAGCAGCAGGGGCAGGTCGGCGCAGGTGGCGGCGGCCGGGTCGACGGGTTCCAGGAGCGGGACGCCGGCGGCGCGCATCAGCTCCTTGGCCCGGGTCTTGGAGGCCATGGCCTCGATGGCCTCGGGCGGCGGCCCGATCCAGGCCAGGCCGGCGGCCCGGACCTCGCGGGCGAAGGCCGCGTTCTCGGAGAGGAAGCCGTAGCCGGGGTGGACGGCGTCGGCTCCGGCGGTGAGCGCGGCCTTGATGATCAGGTCGCCGCGCAGGTAGGTGTCGGCGGGTGCGGCACCGGGCAGGCGTACGGCCGCGTCGGCCTCGCGCACGTGCAGGGCGTGCTCGTCGGGGTCGGAGTGGACGGCGACGGTGGCCAGGCCCAAGGCGCGGGCGGTGCGGAAGACGCGGACGGCGATCTCGCCGCGGTTGGCGACGAGCAGGGAGGTGATGGTCATGTGCGGGCTCACATCCGGAAGACGCCGAAGCCGCCGCGGGCGCCCTCGACGGGGGCGTTGTGGACGGCCGACAGGCACAGGCCGAGGACGGTACGGGTGTCGCGCGGGTCAATGACCCCGTCGTCGTACAGCCGCCCGGACAGGAACGTCGGCAGGGACTCGGACTCGATCTGCGCCTCGACGAAGGCGCGCATGCCGGCGTCGGCCTCGTCGTCGTACGGCTGCCCCTTGGCGGCGGCGGACTGCCGGGCCACGATCGAGAGCACCCCGGCGAGCTGCTGGGGGCCCATGACGGCGGACTTGGCGCTGGGCCAGGCGAAGAGGAAGCGGGGCTCGTAGGCGCGGCCGCACATGCCGTAGTGGCCGGCGCCGTAGCTCGCGCCGATCAGGACGGAGAGGTGGGGGACGCGGGAGTTGGAGACCGCGTTGATCATCATCGAGCCGTGCTTGATGATGCCGCCCTGCTCGTACTCCTTGCCGACCATGTAGCCGGTGGTGTTGTGGAGGAACAGCAGCGGGATGTCGCGCTGGTTGGCGAGCTGGATGAACTGGGCGGCCTTCTGCGACTCGGCGCTGAACAGCACGCCCTGGGCGTTGGCGAGGATGCCGACCGGGTAGCCGTGCAGGGTGGCCCAGCCGGTGACGAGACTGGTGCCGTACAGCGGCTTGAACTCGTCGAAGTCGGAGGCGTCGACGATGCGGGCGATGACCTCGCGGGGGTCGAAGGGCGTCTTCAGGTCGGGCGGCACGATCCCGAGGAGCTCGTCGGGGTCGTACGCCGGCTCCTCGGCCTGCGGCGGTTCCGCGTGCGCCGGGCGGTGGTTCAGGCGGGCGACGACGCGGCGGGCCTGGCGGATCGCGTCCTGCTCGTCGAGGGCGTAGTAGTCGGCGAGGCCGGAGGTGCGGGCGTGCATGTCGGCTCCGCCGAGGGACTCGTCGTCGCTCTCCTCGCCGGTGGCCATCTTGACCAGCGGCGGTCCGCCGAGGAACACCTTGGAGCGGTCCTTGATCATGATGGTGTGGTCGGACATTCCGGGGATGTACGCGCCTCCGGCGGTGGAGTTGCCGAAGACGACGGCGATGGTCGGGATCCCGTCGGCGGAGAGCCGGGTGAGGTCGCGGAAGATCGCACCGCCCGGGATGAAGATCTCCTTCTGGGAGGGCAGGTCGGCGCCGCCGGACTCCACGAGGCTGATGCAGGGCAGGCGGTTCTGCCGGGCGATCTCGTTGGCCCGTAGCGCCTTCCTCAGGGTCCAGGGGTTGCTGGCGCCGCCGCGGACGGTGGGGTCGTTGGCGGTCACCAGGCAGGGGACGCCCTCGACGGTGCCGATGCCGGTGACCATGGACGCGCCGACGGGGTAGTCGCTGCCCCAGGCCGCCAGCGGGGACAGCTCCAGGAACGGGGTGTCCGGGTCGAGCAGCAGCTCGACGCGCTCGCGGGCCAGCAGCTTGCCGCGCTGCCGGTGCCGGGCCGTGTACTTCTCGCCGCCGCCCTGGAGCGCCTTGGCGTGCTCGGCGTCGAGGGCGGCGAGCCGTTCCAGGGCGGCGGTACGGGCCTGGGCGTGCTCGGGGGCGTGGGGGTCGACGGTGGTGCGCAGGCGGGTCATGAGCCGGTCCCCTCCGGGGTGGTGGCGGGTTCGGTGGCGGGGTCGGGGTCGGGGTCGGGCGCGGTGGCGGGCGCGGTGGCGGGCGCAGGCGCTGGGGCGGGTTCGGGCAGCAGGTGGGTCGGGATGTCGAGGCGGCGGGCGCGGAGCCATTCGCCGAGGGCCTTGGCCTGGGGGTCGAAGCGGTGGCCGGAGGCGACGCCGTCGCCGAGGATGCCGGGGATCACGAAGTTCAGGGCGCGGAGGTTCGGGAGCACGTGCCGGGTGACGGGCAGGTCCCGGGCTTCGGGGAGCAGGTCCTGGAGGACCTCCACCGTGAGGGTGCGGTGGAGCCAGTCCCAGGCTGCGGCCGACTCGACCCATACGCCGACGTTGGCGTCCCCGCCCTTGTCGCCGCTGCGGGCGCCGGCCACCGAGCCGAGCGGGGCGCGGGTGGTGCGCCCCGCGGGGCTCTCCCCCACCCCGCCCCTTCCCGAACCGAGGCTCCGCCCCAGACCCCGCGCCTCAAACGCCGGCGAGGCTGAAGGGTCGGGGCTCGGCCCTGGGCCCCCCGCCTCAGACGCCGGCGAGGCTGCAAGATCGGGGCTCCGCCCCGGACCCCGCTCCTCAAACGCCGGAGGGGCTGGATCTTGTTCAGCCTCGCCGGCGTTTGAGGCGCGGGGGTCCGGGGGCGGAGCCCCCGTGGGGTCCGGGGCGGAGTCCCGGGAGCGGCGGCCGGGGCCGCAAGCCCCGGGGGCGGGCCGCCGCGCGACCGGAACCGGCCGGCGCGAGCCGTCCGGCAGGACCGCCACCTGGGGGACCGATTCCGCCGGGACGCAGTCCGAGCCGAAGACCCCGTACGGCTGCGCCGGCCCCGGCGGCGAGGTGACGTGGAAGCCGGGGTAACTGCCCAGGGCGAGTTCGATCGCGGCCGAGGTCAGACCGCGGCCCACCCGGTCCGGGGACGCATCGCGGACCACCAGGCGCAGCAGGGCGCTCGCCGTCTCCTCCGTCGGGGCGTCCTCGTGGTCGGTGCGGGACAGGGTCCACCGCACGTCCGCGACCCCTTCCAGCGCCTCGGACAGCTGCGCACGCACCAACGCCGCCTTCGCCTCGACGTCCAGGCCCGTCAGGACGAAGACCACCTCGTTGCGCCAGCCGCCGATGCGGGTCACGCCCACCTTGAGGGTGGCCGGGGGCGGTTCGCCGAGTACGCCCGAGATGCGGACGCGGTCCGGGCCGTCCGCGGAGAGCCGGACCGTGTCCAGGCGGGCGGTGACGTCCGGGCCGAGGTAGCGGACGCCCTGGGTCTCGTAGAGGAGTTGGGCGGTGACGGTGCCGGGCGAGACGACACCGCCCGTCCCCGGATGCTTGGTGATCACCGCGGAGCCGTCCTCGGACACCTCGGCGAGGGGAAATCCAGGGCGGCGGACGTCGTGGGCGGTGAAGAAGGAGTAGTTCCCGCCGGTGGCCTGCGTGCCGCACTCCAGGACGTGGCCCGCGGCCACGGCTCCCGCCAGCCGGTCGTAGTCGTCGGCCGCCCAGTCGAACCACCAGGCCGCCGGGCCGCTGACCAGCGCCGCGTCCGTGACCCGGCCGGTCACCACCACGTCCGCGCCCGCCCGCAGGCAGGCCGTGATCCCGGCGCTCCCGAGATAGGCGTTGGCGGTCAGCGCCCCCTCCCCGTACGGCATCAGGTCGTCGCCCTCGACATGTGCGACGGTCACGGGAACCCCCGCCTCGGCCGCCAGTGCCCGCACCGCGTCGGCCAGTCCGGCCGGGTTCAGGCCGCCCGCGTTCGTGACGATCCGCACGCCCCGCTCGTGCGCGAGCCCGAGCCCCTCCTCGAGCTGGCGCAGGAAGGTCTTCGCATAGCCGAGGTCCGGGTTCTTCAGGCGGTCGCGGCCGAGGATGAGCATGGTCAGCTCGGCCAGGTAGTCCCCGGTCAGCACGTCCAGCGGGCCGCCGGTCAGCATCTCGCGCAGGGCGTCGAAGCGGTCCCCGTAGAAGCCGGAGGCGTTGCCGATGCGCAGGGGGCGACGGGGGTGGCGGGGGTGCTGGGCATCGGGGGCGGCGGGGGCGGCGGTCATCGGGAGCCCTCCGGAGCCCGGCCCTGCCCCGCCGGGCCCGCGAAGGCCTGGGCGATGTCGAGCCAGCGGTCCGCGTCGGGGCCGGTGGCGGTCAGGGCGAGGTCGCAGCGGTGGGCCCGCTGGGTCACCAGGAGGCAGAAGTCCAGCGCCGGGCCGGTGATCCGCTGCGGGGCGTCCGAAGGCCCGTACGTCCACGCCCCGGAGCCGTCCGGGGCCGTGAGCTCGACCCGGAACTCCTCGGCGGGCGCGGGCAGTCCGCGTACCGCGTAGGCGTAGTCGCGGGCCCGTACGCCGATCCGGGCCACGTGCCGCAGCCGTGCCGTGGGGGTGCGGCGTACGCCGAGGGCGTCGGCGATGTCCTGCCCGTGCGCCCAGGTCTCCATCAGCCGGGCGCTCGCCATGGAGGCGGCCTTCATCGGCGGCCCGTACCAGGGGAAGCGGGTGTCGGGCGAGGCGGCGGCCAGGGCCGCGTCGAGGGCGGCGCGCGCGGAGCGCCACCGGGCGAGCAGCTCGGCGGGCGGCAGCTTCGCGCCCTCCTCCGCGCCCTCGTCGACGAAGGATTCGGGGGCTTCCAGGGCGTCCTCGACCATGCGGGCGAAGCCGGCGGCGTCGGTGAGGGAGAGCAGGGCGGCCCGGTCGGTCCAGTGCAGATGGGCGATCTGGTGGGCGATGCTCCAGCGGGGCGCGGGTGTGGGCCGGGTCCAGTCGGGAGCGGGCAACTCGCCGACCAGGGCGTCGAGTTCGCGCCCCTCCTCGCGCAGGTCCGCGAGAACGGCGGCAGCGGCGGCGGTGGCGTCTGCGGCGGACGGATCGGGCACGGTGTGCTCCCCTCTCGGCGTGAGGGGAACACTGGCAGCCGCCTCCAAAACAATCAAGCACGCTTGCATGGTTTTCTCAGGAGGTGGCGCGTTCCCGCCACCCCCGCCAACCATCCGCCGAGGAAGGGAAGTTGGTGACCGCTCCTGGCAGCCGCCGGTCTCCGGGCGGCTCGCCCGCCGGCCGGGCCGGGGCCGGACGGGGGCGATTCAGGCCGTAAGCCGGAAACTCGCGATACGTCACCGGATGTCCCGTCGATACTGGACGTTCCGCTCCGGGCCCGGGCGCGCGCAGCACGTTCATGTCACTCGACGCAGACCACGACGAAGAGGATGAACTGACGTGAATCCAGCCGCCCGAACCGCGCACGCCTCCCCGACCCCCTTCTCCCTCTACCCCGAGCTCGACGCGAACGCCCTGCACGCCTTCGTCGAGGCCCTGGAGAGCGGTGACGTCACCGGCCTCTCCCCCGCCCGGGCCGCCGAGATCGCCGAGGTCCGGTCCGTCGCCGTCTTCTCCCGCGGCAAGGTGACCGGCGCCGACGGGGACCTGCTCGACGCCGCGCTCTGGCGGCACACGGGCAGCGCGCCGCGCCCGGCGGTCGTGATGCCCTCGCCGTGGACCAGCCTGGGCTGGCTCGTGTACGCGGTGCAGGCCACCCTCTTCGCGGCCCGCGGCTACGACGTCCTCACCTACACCACCCGCGGCTTCCCCGGCTCCGAGGGCCAGGTGGACGTGGCGGGCCCGCTCGACGTCTCCGACGGCAGCCGGGCCCTGGACCACCTCATCGAGCGCACCGCCGGCCCGGTGACGAAGATCGGCTTCCTCGGGGACTCGTACGGCTCGGGCATCAGCCAGCTGGTCGCCGCCCACGACACGCGCGTCGACGCCGTGGTCGCGCTGAGCACCTGGGGCGACCTCGGGGAGGCGTTCTACGAGAACTCCACCCGCCACGTCGCCGCCGTACGGGCCCTGCTCGAGGCGGCCGGGAAGGCGCGGCTGAGCCCGCAGACGCAGAGCGTCTTCGACAACGTCCTCACCGGCCGCGACATCCGCTCCACCCTGGCCTGGGCCGAGCCGCGCTCGCCGTTCACGCACATCAAGGAGCTCAACCGCCGCCAGGTGCCGGTCCTCTACGCGCACGCCTGGCACGAGACGCTCTTCCCGGTCAACCAGACGCTGAAGATGTTCAACGAGCTGACCGGCCCCAAGCGCATGGTCCTGTCCATAGGCGACCACTCCGGCCCCGAGTCGTCGGGCATGTTCGGCCTGCCGAACCGGATATGGACGGACGCCCACCGCTGGTTCGACCACCACCTCAAGGAGATCGACAACGGCATCGGCGACGAGGGCCAGGTGCTCGGCGAGGTCATGTGGAACAAGACCCTCGAACCCCGGCCGACCTGGCCCTCCCTCACCGAGCACACGCACCGGCTGTTCCTGGCGGGCAGCGGGGACCTGGCGGAGGCTCCGGAGGCGGGCTGGACGGCGACCGTGCTGTGCGGGGTGGACACCGCGGCGACGGTCGCCGACGCGGTGGTCCTGTCCGGCTACGCGGAGATGGCCGGCCGGCCCAAGGCCTACCCGACGGGCGACATCGACCGCTCGGTGGCCGCCGTATGGGCCTCGGCGCCGGTGGAGGAGACCACCCGGCTGCGCGGCACACCCGCACTGCGGGTCACCTACCGGGCGCCCAACCCCGGCTCCGCCTTCGTGGCGTACCTCCTGGACACCGCGCCCGACGGCACCGCGCACATCGTCACGCACGCCCCGTACACCGACCTCGACTCGCCGCCCGACAGCCTGATCAGCGCGGACATCGACCTCCAGGCGACGGCGTACGACGTCCCGCGCGGCAACCGGCTGCTGCTGGTGATCGACGCCCGCGACCCCTTCTACGGTGACGCCAACCTGCCGCGCGCGACCTTGGCCTTCACCTCACCGGAGCCGACGCCCTCGTACCTGGACCTGCCGCTGGGCTAGCGGGCAGGAGTACGCCCCGCCCGGCCGGTCCCCCGTGGCCGGCCGGGCGGGGCGTACGGTCTCAGGGGCGACGGGTGAAGTCCATCGTCCAGTTGTGGAGCCAGTCGGCGCCGCCGTCGAGCGAGAAGAACTGCTCCCAGCGCGGCGCCTGCCCCTCCCCCGTCCCCGACCACACGTACCGCACGCGCACCGGCTGCCCGTCGTGCGTGTCCTCCCCTTCGAAGACGCCGTGCCCGCCCTCGAACCGGCCGACGACGGGCGGGAACAGGACGCCGGTGCGGCGGCTCGACCAGTACAGCGACCACTGCTCGCGCTCCCGGTCGAAGAGCCGCAGCGTCAGGCCGCCGAAGCCCTTCGTCGGGAAGTCGATCTCGTCGAAGCTGGCGCCGCCGTCGAAGTGGCGGGAGATGCGCGACACGGCCGGGAACTCCTCCCACGCGCTGTCCGCGTCGAGGAAGTCGGCGCGCCAGCGGTTGGCGACGTCCCAGGTGCCGATGAGGAAGTCGAAATCGTTCATGTGAGGACCGTAGGAGGGGTTCACTGACACCATGTGTCAGTGAAGTCGAGCCGTTTGCTGTCGATCCTCCTCCTGCTCCAGACCCGCGGCCGGATGACCGCCGCCGAGCTCGCGGACGAGCTGGAGGTGTCCGTCCGCACGGTCTACCGCGACGCGGAGGCACTGGCCGCGGCGGGCGTCCCGCTGTACGGGGACGCCGGGCACAGCGGGGGCTACCAGCTGCTCGCCGGCTACCGGACCCGGCTGACGGGGCTCAGCACGGGCGAGGCGGAGGCCCTGTTCCTGACCGGAATCCCGGGCCCGGCGGCGGAACTGGGCCTCGGCCGGGCCCTGTCGGCGGCCCAGCTGAAGCTGCGGGCGGCGCTGCCGCCGGAGCTGCGCGCACAGGCCGACCGGATGCGGCTGCGCTTCCACCTGGACGCGCCGGGCTGGTACGCGGAGCACGAGGAGACCCCGTACCTCGCCGAGGTCGCCGACGCCGTGTGGCAGGGCCGGGAGATCGACGTCCTCTACCGGCGCTGGAAGGAACCCCGGGAGGTGCGCCGCCTCCTCGCCCCCTACGGCCTGGTCCTGAAGGCCGGCCGCTGGTACCTGGTGGCGGGCCCGGACGGCGCCCGCACCTACCGGGTGGACCAGATCCTGTCGGTGACGCGGACCGCGCGGACCGTGGAGCTCCCCGAGGGCTTCGACCTGGCCGCGCACTGGCGCCGGACCCAGGAGGACTTCCACGCCCGGCTGTACCCGGAACAGGCGGAGGTACGCCTCTCCCCCGGCGCCGCGTCCCGGCTGACGGGCCCCCAGGCCCGCGCCCTGGCCGCCACCGGCCACCCGGACCCGGACCTGCCGGGCTGGACCCGCGCCACCCTCCCGATCGAGTCGCAGGACCAGGCGGAATCCCAGTTCCTGTCCCTGGCCGCCGAAGCGGAAGTCCTGTCCCCACCGACCCTGCGCGCCCGCATCCAGACCACCCTGACCACGCTGACGGCCCGCTACACCACGGGGCCGAGCGCTCCCCACCTCACCCCTTGAGCGCCCCGACCCCCCTGGCCCGCTCCCGCAGGGTTCGTACGGCGCGGCCCCCGACCGAGCCCGACCGCCACAATCCCCTGAAACCCGCGCTCGACACCTCGAAGCCGTTACCCACGGGCGCTCCGCGCGGCCGTGCAGCCACCCCGGACGGGCGCCGGACGCCGTGCCGGGAGAGGCGCGTGGCGATCTGACGCGTGCACCGGACTCGGGCCGTGGTGAAGGCCGGGCCCCTGGGAGCCCCGCCTCTCCGGGGGCATGGCCGGGGAGCGCGATGTGCCCGCGCGGATCCCGGTCCCCCGGCCCGTTCCTTCGGGGGTTCCCGGCGGTCCCTGTCTTTCCGTGGTGGGGCGGTCGGTCAAGGGTGGCTGGAAGCCATCGCGAAGCGACGCGACGACGAAGGAGGAGCGCCCTTGAGGGAGCGTCCCGCCACGGAGAGACGATGGGACTGACGGGAAACCCCCGACCCTCCCTGACAAGGCCCGCCGAACTCCCGCCGCCGGAGCCTCGCCCTTCGCGGATCACCCGCGGCCCGGGCTCCGCCCGCCCCCGACCCCGTCCGGCGAGCCCTCGCACCCCTCAGCAGGCCCGGCCCGGACCGGGCGCGGCCGTGGCGCGGAGGAGGTCGCGGATGAGGGCGAAGTCGACCTTGGCGGGGTTGCGGAAGCGGAGGCAGGCTTTGCCCATGTCGTGGGGGGCCAGGCGGTCCGCGAAGGCTTCGCGGACGTCCGTGCGCATCAGGTAGAAGGAGATGTACTGCTTCTGGTTCGCCCAGGCGATCTCTCCGACCTCCTCACCGGGCCGGATGTACACGGGCATCCCGTACGCGATGGCCTCCTCGAAGCCCGGCAGTTCCGCCAGGCACAGCTCCCGCAGGCGGGTGAGGGCCTCGCGGCGGGCGTCCGGGGCGGCTGCGAGGTAGGCGTCGGCATCCATCAGGCGACCTGCTTCCGGGTCTGGGAGCGGACCGCCCCCATGCTGGCGGCGATCACCAGCGCGATGGCCAGGGCGTCCAGGGCGGACATGGCCTGGTTCAGGACGAGGAACCCGGCGGTGGCGGCGATGGCCGGTTCCAGGCTCATCAGGATCGCGAAGGTCGGGGCCGGGAGCCGCCGCAGGGCCAGCAGTTCGAGGGTGTAGGGCAGTACGGACGACAGGACGGCCACGCCGAGGCCCAGCGCGAGGGTGCTGGGGACCAGCAGGGCGGAGCCGGCTTCGACGATGCCCAGCGGCAGCGACAGGACGGCGGCCACCGCCATCGCCAGGGCCAGGCCGTCCGCCTGGGGGAAGCGGCGGCCCGTGCGCGCGCTGAACACGATGTACGCCGCCCACATCGCGCCCGCGCCGAGCGCGTAGGCCGCGCCCAGGGGGTCGAGGCCGCCGAAGCCGGCCCCGCCGTGGCCGGCCAGCAGCACGACGCCGGCCAGGGCCAGGCCCGCCCAGAGCAGGTTCACCAGGCGCCGGGAGACGATCACGGACAGGGCCAGCGGGCCGAGCACCTCCAGGGTGACGGCCGGGCCGAGCGGGATGCGGTCGATGGCCTGGTAGAACAGGCCGTTCATGCCCGCCATGGCCACGCCGAAGGCGATCACCGTGCCCCAGTCGGCGCGCAGGTAGCCGCGCACCCTGGGGCGGCACAGGAGCAGCAGCACGAGCGCGGCGGCCGCGAGGCGCAGGGTGACCACGCCCGCCGCCCCCGCCCTCGGCATGATCATGACCGCGAGGGCGGCGCCGAACTGCACCGAGATCCCGGCCGAGACCACCAGCGCGACCGGGCCGAAGCGGGATCCGCCGGCGGCGGGGGGCGTGGCGGTGGGGGTCGCGGCGCCGGCCGGGGCCGGAGTGGCGTTCGTCGTCGGGGAGGCGGAGGGTGCGGGCATTTATCCAGATTAGTGGTTCGTAAGGAGTGTGGCTTCGTGTCTTGCCTTACACGGGTCCCCGCCCGCCTTGTTCCCCCCGCTCGTCGTCCAGCCCGTCCAGCCCGTCCAGCCCGTCCGCCAGGAGTTCCGCCAGGTGCCGGGCCCGGACTCCGCCCAGCTGGGCGATCTGGGTGCGGCAGGAGAAGCCGTCGGCCTGGACGGCGGCGTCCGGCGGGGCCGCCCGCAGCGACGGCAGGAGCTGCTCCTGCGCACAGGCCACCGACACCTCGTGGTGGCCCGGCTCGAAGCCGAAGTTGCCGGCCAGGCCGCAGCAGCCGCCGCTGAGCTCGCCGGTGAGCCCGGCCCGCTCGCGCAGCCGCCGGTCGGCGGCGTCGCCGAGCACCGCGTGCTGGTGGCAGTGGGTCTGGCCGGTGACCGGCCGGTCGAGGCGGGGCGGCCGCCAGTGCGGCGCGTACTCCTCCAGGGTCTCGGCGAGGGTGCGGACGGCTGCCGCCAGGGCTTTGGCCCGGGGGTCGTCGGGGAGCAGGGCGGGCAGGTCGGTGCGGAGGGCCGCGGCGCAGCTGGGTTCGAGGACGACGACGGGGCCGGGGTGCGCGCCGACGGCGGCCAGCGTGCGGCGCAGGACCTTGCGGGCCCGGTCGAGGCGGCCGGTGGAGAGGTAGGTCAGGCCGCAGCACACCTGGCCGGCGGGGACGGCGACGGTGAGACCGGCGGCCTCGAGCACGCGGACGGCCGCGTGGCCGACCTCCGGGGCGAGGTACTCCGTGAACGTGTCGGGCCACAGGGTGACGGCGGGCGGGACCGGAGCCACGGCCGCAGCCGCGGCCCCCGGACCCCGTCCCCGCCCCTCCCCCCGCCCCATCCCGCGGTGCGTGCGGGTGAACGGTTCGCGGGGCAGTTCCGGCAGGGAGCGTTCGCGGGCGAGGCCCGGCACGCGGATCCGGCGGGCCAGGGCGTTCGCCGCCCGCGCGCCCCGCAGCCGGGCGATCAGGCGGAGCCAGGCCGGGAGGCCGCCCAGGGTGTAGTGCGCGAGGGGGCGGATGCGCCCCGACCAGTGGCGGTACAGGAACTCCGCTTTGTACGAGGCCATGTCCACGCCCACCGGGCAGTCGCTGAGGCACCCCTTGCAGCCCAGGCAGAGGTCCAGCGCCTCGGCGACCTCCGGCGAGCGCCAGCCGTCCCGTACGACCTCGCCCGCCAGCATCTCGTGCAGCAGCCGGGCCCGGCCCCGCGTGGAGTGCCGCTCCTCCCCCGTGGCCCGGTACGACGGGCACATCACCCCCGGCCCGCCCGCGTCGGCCGAGCGGCACTTCGCGACCCCGACGCACCGGGCCACCTCCCCCGCGAAGGCGGAGTCCGGCAGGACGGCGAAGCGGAGGTTCTCGTCGAGGCGGTGCGGGCGGACCAGCATCCCCGGGTTCATGCCGCCCGCCGGGTCCCACACGTCCTTGTACGCGCCGAAGAGGCGGACCACCTCCGCCCCGTACATCCTCGGCAGCAGCTCCGCCCGCGCCTGCCCGTCCCCGTGCTCCCCGGACAGCGAGCCGCCGTGGGACACCACCAGGTCCGCCATGTCGGAGGAGAAGGCCCGGAAGCGGGCCACCCCCCGGGCCGACGCGAGGTCGAAGTCGATCCGCACGTGCACACAGCCCTCGCCGAAGTGCCCGTACGGCGATCCGCGCAGCCCGTGCCGCGCCAGCAGCGCGCGGAACTCCCGCAGGTATGCGCCGAGCCGGGCCGGCGGCACCGCGCAGTCCTCCCAGCCGGGCCAGGCCATGTCCCCTCCCCCGGGCCCCGTCGGGGAGGTGCCCGCGGGCATTCCCCCGGACCCCGTCGCGGACGCGCCCGCGGGCATCCGCGTCGCCGTCCCCGCCGCGTCCTCCCGGATCCGCCACAGCGCCCGCTGCGCCGCCGGGTCGGCGACCACCACCGCGTCGAGCGCGTCCGCGCCCCGTACGAGCTCGCGCGCCGCGCCCTCGTCCCGCATCTCCACGAACAGCCAGGCCCCGCCCCGCGGCAGTCCGGCGGCGCCGCGCACCAGGTCCTGCGCCATCCCCTCCACCGTGAGCGGCCGGTACGCCAGCAGCCCGGCGGCCGCGTCCGCCGCCGCGCTCTCGTCCCCGTACCCGAGCACCGCCAGCGCCGGCGCGGGCGGCAGCTCGACCAGGCGCACCACCGCCTCGGTGACCACCCCGAGCGTGCCCTCGCTCCCGCAGAACGCCCGCGCGAGCTGCACGCCCCGCTCGGGCAGCAGCGCGTCGAGCCCCCCGTAGCCGGAGATCCGCCGGGAGAACCCGCCCGCCATCCCGGTGCGCAGGACGGCCAGGTTCCCCTCGACCAGCTCGCGCAGGCCCTGCGGCGCTCCGGACCAGCCCGTCCCGATCCGGTGGGCGGCGCCGCCGTACGCCGTCACCGCCAGCTCGGCCACGTTGTCGGCTGTGGTGCCCCAGGCGACCGAGTGGGCCCCGCACGCGTTGTTGCCGATCATGCCGCCGAGGGTGCAGCGGGAGTGGGTGGAGGGGTCCGGGCCGAAGGTCAGGCCGTACGGGCGCACCGCGTCGCGCAGCCGGTCCAGGACCAGCCCGGGCTGGACCACGGCGAGGCGCGCGGCCGGGTCCACGGAGACCAGGGCGTTCATGTGGCGGGTGAGGTCGAGCACCACGCCGGTGCCGGTGGCCTGCCCGGCGATGGAGGTCCCGCCGCCGCGCGGGACGACGGGGACCCCGGCCGCGGCGCACACGCGCAGCGCGGCCGCCACGTCGTCGGCGTCGCGCGGGGCGACGACGCCGACGGGCACGCGCCGGTAGTTCGAGGCGTCCATGGTCATCAGTGCCCGGGCCGCGGCACCGAAGTCCACTTCCCCGCGCAGCTCCGCCCGCAAGGTCCGTTCGAGTTCCCCGGGTGTCGTCACGGCGTCCACCCTGCCACCGCTGGGGGTTCGGCGGGGGCTGCGGGCGCCACCCGGGCCCCCTCCTCCACGTCCCATCCCCGGTGCACCGTGCGTCTCATCGGGTGGACGCACCTCCGAGGGGCGGACCGGGACCCGATACGCTCCGCTCGTGGCCGAGATCCAGATTCCCGCTGACATCAAGCCCGCCGACGGACGCTTCGGCGCGGGCCCCTCCAAGGTGCGGACCGAGGCGCTGGACGCCCTCGCCGCCACCGGTACCTCCCTGCTCGGAACCTCGCACCGCCAGGCCCCGGTAAAGAACCTGGTCGGCTCGGTGCGTCAGGGGCTCCGGGACCTCTTCTCCCTCCCCGAGGGCTACGAGGTGATCCTGGGCAACGGCGGCTCCACCGCCTTCTGGGACATCGCGACCCACGGGCTGATCGAGCAGAAGTCCCAGCACCTCACCTTCGGCGAGTTCTCCTCGAAGTTCGCCAAGGCCGCGAAGCTCGCGCCGTGGCTGGACGCGCCGACCGTCATCTCCTCCGACCCCGGCACCCACCCGGAGCCGCAGGCCGAGGCGGGCGTGGACGTGTACGCGTACACCCACAACGAGACCTCGACGGGTGTCGCGGCGCCGGTCAAGCGCGTCGCCGGCGCGGACGCCGGGTCGCTCGTCCTGGTGGACGCGACCTCGGGCGCCGGCGGTCTGCCGGTGGACATCACCGAGACGGACGTCTACTACTTCGCCCCGCAGAAGTCCTTCGCCTCGGACGGCGGCCTGTGGCTGGCGGCGTTCTCCCCGGCCGCGCTGGAGCGGGCCGCCCGCGTGCACGCGTCGGGCCGGCACATCCCGGAGTTCTTCTCGCTGCCGACGGCGATCGACAACTCGCTGAAGAACCAGACGTACAACACCCCGGCGCTGTCCACCCTCTTCCTGCTGAACGAGCAGCTGGAGTGGATGAACGGCCAGGGCGGTCTGGAGTTCACGACCGGGCGTACGGCGGCCAGCGCGCGCAACCTGTACGGCTGGGCCGAGGCGTCCAAGTACGCGACCCCGTTCGTCGTGGACGCCGACAAGCGCTCCGCCGTCATCGGCACGATCGACTTCTCGGACGACATCGACGCGGCCGCCGTCGCCAAGGTGCTGCGCGCCAACGGGATCGTGGACACCGAGCCGTACCGCAAGCTCGGCCGCAACCAGCTCCGCATCGCAATGTTCCCGGCGATCGACCCGGCGGACGTGCAGGCGCTGACCGCGTGCATCGACTACGTGATCGAGAAGCTCTGACGGCTTGACCCGGAGCCCCCGGTGACCTCGTGTCACCGGGGGCTCCGTCGTGTCCGGCCGCCGCCTCCGGGACTTTGGTCTCAAAAATCGCGGCAAAGGGGCTGCCAAGGGAGGTTCCCGGCCCGCCTTCCCGCCTGCGGCTTTATGCCGGAGGACCTTCGACCGGGGCCCTCCCCGCCCCTGCGGCTGCCCGCAACCACGCGCCCAGGATGTCCCTCATGTCTGGTGTGCCGGGAAAACCCCGGCCCGTTCAGGAGGTAACCCCATGCGCAAGGCACTCACCCTTTCGGCGATCGCCCTCGCCTCGTCGCTGGCCCTCGGCGGCGCCACCACCGCTTTCGCAGCCGACGCCCCGGCCCCCACCGCGTCGGCGAGCACGGGCGCCCCGGCGGCCGCCGCGAGCCTGAAGCTGTCGGCCTCCAGCGCCAAGCCGGGCGCCTCCGTGAGCTTCCAGATGGACGTGCCGGACGGCTCGACGCACCTGGCCGTCTCCTCCAAGGCCCTGGCCGCCGTGAAGATGACCGAGGGCCGGGGCGGCACCGCCACCGTCGCCGACGTCGCGGAGGGCACGTACGGCGTCTCCCTGACCGGCACCGGCCCCGACGGCGCCAAGCTCCAGGCCACCGCGCAGCTGACCGTCAAGAAGGGCGACCAGCCCGCCCCGCAGCCGGCGAGCGTGCGGCTGTCCACCGACTTCGGCCGGCCCGGCGACAAGGTCGTCGTCACCATCAAGACCGGCGAGAAGAACGCCTTCGTCAAGTCCGACGCCTTCGGCGGCCAGGTCAACCTGAAGAGCGACGGCCACGGCACCTGGACCGGCACCGCGGTGGTGGCCAAGGACGTCAAGACCGGCTACTACGGCGTCCAGGCCTTCGCGGGCGGCAAGCAGTTCGACACCGTCAAGTTCTCCACCGAGGGCAAGGGCGGCACCCCGGACGTGAAGCCGCAGCCGAAGCCCCAGCCGCTGAAGCCGAGCGAGCACAAGAAGCCCAAGGGTTCCGTGAACACCGGTGAGGCGCCGGCCGCTCACGCCCCCGAGGCCGGCAATGCCTGAGTCCGCACCCGCATCCGGGTCCGCTCCCGCCGGCGTTCCCGATGCCCGTCCGGCGCCGCTCCGCCGGGGCGGCCGCGGCCGCCTCGCTCCCGCCGTCCGTCCCGGACCGCGTCGAGATCCCCGACATCAAGGTGGACGCCCCGCTCGATACGGTCGGCCTGGACTCCCAGGGGGTCATGCGGGAACCCGACTTCGCCAAACCCCGGGACGCGGCCTGGTACGACCAGGGCCCCACGCCCGGCGAGCCGGGCGCGGCCGCGATCGTCGGGCACATGGACACCCCGCAGGCCCCGAAGGCCGTCTTCTTCGACCTCAAGAGCCTGAAGAAGGACGAGCAGATCGAGGTCCACCGGGCCGACGGCACGACCGCGGTGTTCGCCGTCGACGGGGTCGACACCTTCAAGAAGGACGCGTTCCCGACCGACAAGGTCTACGGGGACACCCACGGCAAGGCGGAGCTCCGCCTGATCACCTGCGGCGGCAACCTCACCCAGGACCGCCACTGGGATGCCAACGTCGTGGTGTTCGCGCACCTCACGGGCAAGCGGTAGCCCCGCAGGCGGTACCTTCAGGAGTTCTTGAAGGCAGCACAGCGTGGAGGCAGCGGCGTGAGCGTGCGAGTGACGGCGGCCCAGAGCGGCGTGGACCCCTTCGGCACGGCCCGGCTGCGGCGCGGGGTGCTCGACGCCTGGGGCGCCGGCCCGGCGCGGTTCCGCGAGGACGCCAACGCCGAGGAGGACCTGGCGCTCGGCGGCTACCGGGACCGGCTGGTCGTGGAACTGGCCCAGAACGCCGCCGACGCCGCGGCCCGGGCGGGGGTGCCGGGCCGGCTGCGGCTCACCCTGCACGCGGGCGAGGGCGGACACGCGGTCCTGGCCGCCGCCAACACCGGTGCTCCGCTGGACGCGACGGGCGTGGAATCGCTGAGCACCCTGCGCGCCTCCGCGAAGCGGGAGCCGGCGGGCGCCGGAACGGGAACCGGGCCCGGCTCCGGCTCCGGCTCCGGCTCCGGCGGCCCCGTCGGCCGCTTCGGCGTCGGCTTCGCGGCCGTCCTCGCGGTGTCCGACGAGCCCGCCGTCCTCGGCCGCCACGGCGGCGTCCGCTGGTCCCTCGCCGAGGCCCGCGAACTGGCCCGCGGCGCCGCCGTCGGCAGTCCCGGCCTCGGCGACGAACTGCGCCGCCGCGACGGCCACGTCCCGCTGCTGCGGCTCCCGCTGCCCGCCGAGGGCACCGCCCCCGAGGGCTACGACACCGTCGTGGTCCTCCCGCTGCGCGACGCCGCCGCCGAGGACCTCGTCGAGCGGCTCCTCACCGGCATCGACGACGCCCTGCTGCTCACCCTGCCCGGGCTGCGCGAGGTCGTCGTCGAGACGCCGGCCGGCCCCGCCCGCACCCTGTACCGCCGCGACGAGGGCCCCTACGCCGTCATCGAGGACTCCCGGTCGGGCACCAACCGCTGGCGCACCGTCCGCCACGGCGGCCCCGTCGAGAAGGCCCTGCTCGCCGACCGGCCCGTGGAGGAACGGCTGCGGCCCTTCTGGTCGGTGTCCTGGGCCGTGCCCGTCGACACCGAGGGCGCGCCGCTGCACCCGGCCACCGCGCCCGTCGTGCACGCGCCGACCCCCACCGACGAACCGCTGGGCATCCCCGCCCTGCTCATCGCGAGCCTGCCGCTGGACACCACCCGCCGGCACCCCGCGCCGGGCCCGCTGACCGACTTCCTCGTGGAGCGCGCGGCCGACGCGTACGCCGAACTCCTCGGCTCCTGGGACCCGGTGACCACCGGCCTGGTGGACCTCGTCCCCGGCCCGCTCGGCAAGGGCGAGCTGGACGGGGCCCTGCGCGCCGCCGTGCTCCGGCGGCTCCCCCGTACGGCGTTCCTCGCGCCCGCCGCGCCGCCCGAGCACGCCGAGGAGCGGGCCGCCCTGCGCCCCTTCGAGGCCGAGGTGGTGGAGGGCGCGGGCGCCGACACCGTACGGGTCCTCGCCGAGGTCCTGCCGACCCTGCTCCCGGCCGGCCTGGAGCGCCGCGCCGAGCTGCGCACCCTGGGCGTGGGCCGGCTGCCGCTCGGTGACGCCATCGAGCGCATCGCGGGCATCGAGCGGACCCCCGAGTGGTGGCACCGGCTCTACGACTCGCTCGCCGGCGTCGACCCGGACCGGCTGTCCGGGCTGCCCGTGCCGCTCGCCGACGGCCGTACGACGATCGGGCCGCGCCACGTCCTCCTGCCGTACGCCGACACCCCGGCGGACCTGGCCCGGCTGGGGCTGAAGGTGGCCCACCCGGAGGCCGCGCACCCGCTGCTGGAGAAGCTCGGCGCCCTCCCGGCCACCGCGCGGGCCGTCCTGACGACCCCGCAGGTGCGGGCGGCGGTGGCCGGCTCGATGGACGCGGGCGAGATCTGGGACGAGGACGCCCTGGACCCGGAGGAGCTGGCCGACGTGGTCCTGGGCCTGGTCCGGGACGCGGAGCTGGCACCGGGTGACGAGCCCTGGCTGGGCGCGCTGGCCCTCCCGGACGAGGACGGTGAGCCGACCCCGGCCGGCGAGCTGCTGCTGCCCGGATCGCCGCTGGCCTCGGTCATCCGCGAGGACGAGGTCCCGTACGTGGACGCGGAACTGGTCGGCCGCTGGGACGCGGACACCCTCACCGCGTGCGGGGTGCTGGCCACGTTCCAGCTGGTCCGCGCCACCGACGTGGTGCTCGATCCGGACGAACTGGAGCCGCGCGAAGGGGACTTCGCGGAACCGGACGACGCGGGCCTGCTGGACGCGGTCGACGTGTGGTGCGAGGACGTCCTGGACCAGCTGCCGGACACCCCGGTGCCGCCGGTGGCCACCGAACTGGTCGCGGTCCGCGACCTGGACCTGGTCGACGACGACTGCTGGCCCCAGGCCCTGGCGATGCTCGCGCAGCCCCCGCTGCGCGACGCGCTGACCCAGCCCGTGCGCGTCCTGCTCCCGGACGGCACCACGCAGTCGGTGCGCCCGTACACCGCCTGGTGGCTGCGCGACCACCCGGTGCTCGACGGCCGCCGCCCGGCGGGCCTGCGCGCGGCGGGCGGCGACCCGCTGCTTGCCGGCCTCTACACCCCGGCGGACGCCACCGGCTTCGAGGACGAGCAGGTCCTGCGGGCCCTGGGCGTACGGACCACCGTGCCGGCCCTGCTGGACGAACCGGGCGGCGCGGCCGAGCTCCTGGCCCGTCTCGCGGACCCGGACCGCGAGGTGACGGGCCGCCAGCTGCACGGCCTGTACTCGGCGCTGGCCGATCTGGACCCCGAGCAGGTCACCCTCCCGGACGAGCTGCGCGCGGTGGTGGACGGCGAGGTCCGGGTGGTGGACGCGACGGACGCGGTCATCGCGGACGCCCCGGACCTGCTCCCCCTGACGGAGGGCCTGCCCCTCCTCCCGGTCGCCCCGTCCCGCGCCGCGGACCTGGCCGACCTCCTCCAGGTCCGCCGCCTCTCGGACACGGTCCCGGCGGAGGTCACCACCCCGGGCGAGGAACACGAGGTCCCGGAGCCGGTCCGCATCCTGCTCGGCCCGGCGACCCCGGCCACGTACCTGGAGCACGAGGAACTGATCGCGGGCGGCATCGAACTGGACTGGCGCCACACCCCCGACGGCACCGTCCACGCCTCCACCCTGGAGGGCGTGGCCGCCGGCCTGGCCTGGTCCTCGGGCCAATGGCCCCGCCGCTTCGAGGTCGCCGCCCTCCTGGAGGACCCGTCCCGGACCGCGGAACTGGCCCGGGACAGGTGGTTCGACTAGGTCGTGCCCGCGCCGCGGGAGGCGCCGCCGGAGCCCCGTACGCCTCCCGTGCCCCCTACGCCGGGAACTTGCGGTCCACCCAGCGGAACGTGAACTCGATCAGGGTCGCGGCGGCCGCCGCCACTCCCACCGCGATCCACGGCATCGTTGCGCCCTGCAGCTTGAGCTGGAAGAAGTCCTGGAGCCAGGGGACGACCAGGACGATCAGGAAGGCGCCGCCCATCGCGCCGACCAGGCCCACCCGCCACCACGTGTACGGGCGGGCGATGATCGCCAGGACCCACATCGAGGTGAGGAACAGGGTCAGGGTGGCCGCGCTGGTCTCGGACTTGAGGGCGTCCGGGCCGGCGTAGTGGGCTCGGGCGACCAGGTACGTGACGAAGGTGGCCGTCGCCGCGATCACGCCGCCGGGGATGGCGTAGCGCATCACCCGTTTCACGAAGTGCGGCTTCGCGCGTTCCTTGTTCGGGGCGAGGGCCAGGAAGAAGGCCGGGATGCCGATGGTGAGGGTGGACAGCAGGGTCAGGTGGCGGGGCAGGAACGGGTACTCGACCTGGGAGCAGACCACCAGGATCGCGAGGAGGACCGAGTAGACCGTCTTCGTGAGGAAGAGCGTCGCGACGCGGGTGATGTTGCCGATGACCCGGCGGCCCTCGGCGACCACCGAGGGGAGGGTCGAGAAGCTGTTGTTGAGGAGGACGATCTGGGCCACGGCCCGGGTGGCCTCGGAGCCGGATCCCATCGAGACGCCGATGTCGGCGTCCTTGAGGGCGAGGACGTCGTTGACGCCGTCGCCGGTCATGGCGACCGTGTGGCCCCGGGACTGGAGGGCGCCGACCATGTCCCGCTTCTGCTGCGGGGTGACGCGGCCGAAGACGGAGTTGGCGTCGAGGGCCTGCGCCATGCCGGCCTGTTCGGTGGGCAGCTTGCGGGCGTCCACGGTGTTCTCGGCGCCCGGGAGGCCCAGCTTGCCGGCGACCGCGCCGACGGAGACGGCGTTGTCGCCGGAGATGACCTTCGCCTTGACGTCCTGGTCCTCGAAGTAGCGCAGCGTGTCGGCGGCGTCGGGGCGCAGCCGCTGTTCGAGGACGACGAGGGCGGTGGGCCGCACGCCGGTGGCCACGGCCTCGTCGTCGAGTTCGCGGGCGGAGCGGGCCAGCAGGAGGACCCGTAGGCCCTGTTCGTTGAGGTCGTTGATCTCGTCGAGGGCGGGGTCCCCGGTGGGGAGCAGCACGTCGGGGGCGCCCAGCAGCCAGGTGTTGTTCTCACCGTCGCCCTCGCTGAAGCTCGCGCCGCTGTACTTGCGGGCTGAGGAGAAGGGGAGGGACTCGGTGCAGCGCCACTCCGCGCTGTCGGGGTAGGCGTCGATGATGGCCTGGAGGCTGGCGTTGGGGCGCGGGTCGGACTCGCCGAGGGCGCCGAGGACCTTCTTGACGTACGAGGGGTCCGCGCCGCCGAGCGGACGGAGCTCGGTGATGTCCATGCCGCCCTCGGTGAGGGTGCCGGTCTTGTCGAGGCAGACCACGTCGACGCGGGCGAGGCCCTCGATGGCGGGCAGCTCCTGGACCAGGCACTGCTTGCGGCCGAGGCGGATGACGCCGATCGCGAAGGCCACGGAGGTGAGCAGGACGAGGCCCTCGGGGATCATCGGGACGATGCCGCCGACGGTGCGGGCGATGGAGTCCTTGAGGTTGGAGTCCTTGACGACCAGCTGACTGATGATGAGGCCGATGGAGGTCGGGATCATCATCCAGGTGACGTACTTGAGGATGGTGGAGATGCCGGAGCGCAGCTCGGAGTGGACGAGGGTGAAGCGGGAGGCCTCTTCGGCCAGCTGGGCGGCGTAGGCCTCGCGGCCGACCTTGGTGGCGGTGAAGGCGCCGCCGCCGGCGACGACGAAGGAGCCGGACATGACCTGGTCGCCGGGCTTCTTCAGGACGGGGTCGGCCTCGCCGGTGAGGAGGGACTCGTCGATCTCCAGGCCCTCGGCCTCGCCGACGGCGCCGTCGACGACGACCTTGTCGCCGGGGCCGAGTTCGATGACGTCGCCGAGGACGATCTCGGAGGTGGAGATCTCGGCGGTCCTGCCGTCGCGGCGGACGCTGGGTTTGGCCTCGCCGATGACGGCGAGGCTGTCGAGGGTCTTCTTGGCGCGCAGTTCCTGGATGATGCCGATGCCGGTGTTCGCGATGATCACGAAACCGAAGAGGCTGTCCTGGATCGGCGCGACGATCAGCATGATCACCCAGAGCACGCCGATGATCGCGTTGAAGCGGGTGAAGACGTTGGCGCGGACGATGTCCACGGTGGAGCGGCTGCTGCGGACGGGGACGTCGTTGACGTCCCCGCGCGCAACGCGTTCCGCCACCTCGGCGGTGGTCAGGCCGCCGGGCTTGAACCGGGGCGCGGGCGGGCGCATCGGGTGGACGGGGTCCAGCTCGGCCCCCGCGTCGATGGCGCCGCCGGCCGGCTCCGGCCCGTCCTGATCGATCTTCGCCCGCTGCGTCATGCTTCCGACGGTAAGGGGGGTTCGAACGCTTCACCCGCCGAGAAGTCCGAAGATCCGACTTCGGGATGACCCCAATCCTCCCCTGGTCCCCCTTGCGCGACCCGCCGGGTCGGGGTTTCGCCGACGGGGGGGGGTGTCGGGGTTCCGGCTGGAGTGTCAGGCCTGGCCGGGGTGGCGCTCCGGGCCGGCCTGACGCTCCGGGCCGGCCGGGCGCTCCGGGCCGGCCGGGGCGGTGGCGGCGGCCGCGTGGCGTTTGAGGGCGGCGTCGCGGCCCCGGACGTACCAGATGCCGATCAGGCCGAGGAAGCCGCCGGCCGCGCAGGTCCAGACCCACCACAGCTGTCCCCGGTCGGAGAACCACCCGTAGAAGGGGAGCTGGACGACGAAGAGGACGAACCAGAGGATCGTGCCGCCGGTGACGGTGGCGACGACCGGACCCTCAAGGGGCTCGGGCGCCTCGTGCTTCGGAGTCCATTTCGCCATGCGGCAAGTCTAGGCGGGCGCCGGCTCCCGCGGTCCCCGCGTGGGGCTTACGGCGGCCCCCACGGGGTCTACGCGCGGAGATGGACGCCCGTTTGTTCATGTGTTCATACTGAAACGGTTTGGGCGTGGCCCATTTTCTTCGTATGAACCACCCAATGAGGACCGTATGAGCACCCCTGCCCCGGCCCCCGCCTCCGCGGCCAGCGCCCCGGAACCCGGCCCTCGGGAGACCTCGGTCCTCGACCGCCACTTCCGGATCTCCGAGCGCGGCTCGACCATCGCCCGCGAGGTCCGCGGCGGCTTCGCGACCTTCTTCGCGATGGCCTACATCATCGTGCTGAACCCGATCATCCTGGGCAGCGCGAAGGACATGTACGGGCACCAGCTCGACGGCGGCCAGCTCGTCACCGCGACCGTCCTGACGGCCGCGTTCACCACGCTCCTCATGGGCGTCATCGGCAACGTCCCGATCGCCCTCGCCGCCGGCCTCGGCGTCAACACCGTCGTCGCCCTCCAGCTCGCCCCGCGCATGAGCTGGGCCGACGCCATGGGCATGGTGGTGCTGGCCGGCTTCGTGGTGATGCTGCTGGTCGCCACCGGCCTGCGCGAGCGCGTGATGAACGCCGTCCCGGTGGGCCTGCGCAAGGGCATCGCCATCGGCATCGGCCTGTTCATCATGCTGATCGGCCTGGTCGACTCGGGCTTCGTCACCCGCATCCCCGACGCCGCGCACACCACCGTCCCGCTCCAGCTCGGAACGGGCGGCCACCTGCACGGCTGGCCCGTGCTGATCTTCGCCGTCGGCGTGCTGCTGACCCTCGCCCTGCTGATCCGCAAGACCCCGGGCGCGATCCTGATCTCCATCGTCGCCATGACGGTCGTCGCGGTCGCCGTCCAGCTCGTCGCCGACCTGCCCGGCGAGGCCTGGGGCCTGACCGTCCCCGCGTGGCCGGGCAACCCGGTGGCCGCCCCCGACTTCGGGCTCGTCGGCCAGGTCAGCCTGTTCGGCGGCTTCGGGAAGGTCGGGATGCTGACCGGCGTCCTGTTCGTCTTCACCGTGCTGCTGTCCTGCTTCTTCGACGCCATGGGAACGATCCTCGGCGTCGGCGACGAGGCCAAGCTGATCGACAAGGACGGCAACTTCCCCGGCATCAACCGGGTCCTGCTGATCGACGGCCTGGCGGTCGCCTCGGGCGGCGCGACCTCCTCCTCGGCCACCACCTGCTTCGTGGAGTCCACGGCCGGGGTCGGCGAGGGCGCCCGTACCGGCCTGGCGAACGTCGTGACCGGCGGCCTGTTCACCGTGGCCCTGTTCCTGACCCCGCTCGCCACCATGGTCCCGTCCCAGGCGGCCACCCCCGCCCTGGTGGCGGTCGGCTTCCTGATCCTGGCGGGCTCGGTCAAGGACATCGACTGGAGCGACTTCACCATCGCCGTCCCGGCCTTCCTGGCCATGGTGATGATGCCCTTCACCTACTCGATCACCAACGGCATCGGCATCGGCTTCGTGAGCTTCTGCGTGCTGCGCGCCGCGACCGGCCGGGGCCGCGAGGTCCCCGTGGCCATGTACGTGGTGTCGGCGGTGTTCGTCTTCTACTACGCGATGCCGGCCCTCGGCCTCACGTAGGGGTCGCGCGCGGGCCGGCGTGAAGGCTCACGTCAGCCCGTAGAACTTCTCCGTCTCGTCGACGGCCGCCTTGAAGCGCTCGTCGAAGTCATCGCGAATGAGCGTCCGGACCACGTAGTCCTGGACGCTCATTCCGCGTTTGGCGGCATGAGTCCGGAGCCTGTCGAGGAGCTCCCCGTCTATGCGCATGCTCAGCACATGTGTCCCCATGCCGAAAGAGTCGGGGCAGCGGGCATGGACGCGTGTCACTTTCCGCCGCCGACTCACCCGTACGAGTGACGGCCGGTTTATGGTTTTCCTTAGCTAGAGTAATGAGTTATTCTAAAGAACATGCGTGACCTTACCCATGGCGACGATGCTGCCGCCGTGAACGACCTCCGCTCCGCCGTCATGCGGCTGGGCCGGCGCCTGAAGCACCAGCGCGTCGACGAATCGCTGAGCCCGACCGAGATGTCGGTCCTCGGCACCCTCGCCCGCTGCGGCCAGGCCACCCCCGGTGAGCTGGCCCGCCGGGAACACGTACAGCCGCCTTCGATGACGCGCATCGTCGCGTTGCTGGAAGCCAAGGGACTGGTCACGCTGGAACCGCACCCCGACGACCGCCGCCAGAAGGTGGTCCGCCAGACGGAGGAGGCCGAAGCGATGCTCGAAGAGAGCCGCCGCAAGCGCAACGCCTTCCTGGCCGGGCTCGCGGCAGAGCTGACCGAGGACGAATGGGCCAAGCTGCGCGAGGCGGCGCCCGTCCTGGAGAAGCTCGCGCACCTGTAAGGAACGACGCCAGGAGGCGAAGCTTTTGAGTACGGGAAACGGAGCAGACTCCGCACCCGGCCACATATCCACCCCCGACACTCCCCCCGCGGGCAAGAACTCCATGTTCAGCTCGCTGAAGATCCGGAACTACCGGCTCTTCGCGACCGGCCAGGTCATCTCCAACACCGGCACCTGGATGCAGCGGATCGCCCAGGACTGGCTGGTCCTCTCCCTGACCGGCTCGGCCTCCGCCGTCGGCATCACCATCGCCCTGCAGTTCCTGCCGATGCTGGTGTTCGGGCTCTACGGAGGCGTACTCGCCGACCGGCTGCCCAAGCGGCCGCTGCTGCTCGTCACCCAGACCGCGATGGGCCTGACCGGCATCGCCCTGGCCGTGCTCACCCTGGCGGGACACGTCCAGGTCTGGCACGTCTACCTCGCCGCGTTCCTGCTCGGCCTGGTCACCGTCGTCGACAACCCGGCCCGGCAGACCTTCGTCCCCGAGATGGTCGGCAAGGACCAGGTCGCCAACGCCGTCAGTCTGAATTCGGCCAACTTCCAGTCCGCACGGCTGGTCGGCCCGGCCCTCGCCGGTGTGCTGATCACCGCGGTCGGCTCCGGCTGGGCCTTCCTGCTGAACGGGCTGTCCTTCGCCGCGCCCATCGCCGGCCTGCTGATGATGCGGACGGGCGAACTGCACCCGGTCGAGCCGCGGCCCCGCGCCAAGGGGCAGCTCCGCGAAGGACTGCGGTACGTCGCCGGCCGGCCCGAGCTGGTCTGGCCCATCGTCCTCGTCGGCTTCATCGGCACCTTCGGGTTCAACTTCCCGATCTGGCTGTCGGCCTACGTGAGCAACGTGTTCCACGGGGACGCCGGCACCTACGGGCTCTTCAACACCCTGATCGCGGCCGGCTCCCTGGCGGGCGCCCTGCTCGCCGCCCGGCGCGGGCACTCCCGCCTGCGGCTGCTGGTGGCGGCGGCCGTGCTGTTCTCGGTGCTGCTGACCGTGACCGCCTTCGCGCCCGGCTTCTGGCTGTTCGCGGCGCTGCTCGTGCCGATCGGGATCTTCGGGCTGACGGTCAACGTGACGGCGAACTCCAGCGTGCAGATGGCGACCGACCCAGAGATGCGCGGCCGGGTCATGGCCCTGTTCATGATGGTCTTCACCGGCGGCACCCCGCTGGGCGCGCCGCTGCTGGGCTGGATCACGGACACCTACGGGGCGCGGATCGGGATGGCCGCCGGAGGTGTGATCTCGCTCCTCGCCTCCGTCTCCGTCGCGGTGGTCCTGGCCCGCGTGGGCAACCTGCGGCTGCGGGTGAACCGGCACGGCGTGGCCTTCGTCCCGGCGGTCCGCGAGCCCGCGCTGGTCCCGGCGGCCTGACCCCCGGGCGGGACGGCGGCCGCTAGGCTCCGCGCCATGAGACTGTTCGCGGCCGTGCTGCCGCCCGACGCGGCCGTCGCCGAGCTCGCCCGGGCCGTGCGCACGGTGCGCGACGACCGGCTGGTCTGGACCGGCGAAGCCGGCTGGCACTTCACGCTCGCCTTCATGGGCGAGGTCGGGGACCGGCTGCTGCCCGACCTGCACGCCCGGCTGGCCCGCGCCGCGCACCGCACCGCACCGTTCCCGCTGCGCCTGCACGGCGCCGGCCACTTCGGCGAGCGCGCGCTGTGGATCGGCGCCGCCGGGGACCTCGACGGGATGCGGCTGCTCGCGGAGCGCGCCGACGCCGCCGCCCGGCGGGCCGGGGTGCCCATGGAGCAGCACCGCCGCTACACCCCGCACCTCACCCTGGCCCGCTCCCGCGAAGGCGCGCCGCTGCGGCCCTACCTCGACGCCCTCGCCGACTTCGAGGGCGCCCCCTGGCAGGCCGACACCCTGAGCCTGGTGCGCAGCAACCTGCCGGTCGGCGGGGTCCCCGGGGAGCAGCCCCGCTACGAGACCGCCGGGGCCTGGCCGCTGGAGGGCTAGCCGGGCCGGGGCCGGGGGCCGGGACCGGGCCGGGCCGGGGAGTGCGCGTACGGGACGGGGCGGCGGCCGCGTTAGGCTCGACGGGTGGATCCCAAGACCAGAAACCGTGTCATGGCCGGTGTGCTCGTGCTGATGTTCGTCGTCGTCGCCGTGGCGGCCGCCGTGGGGCAGTAAGCGCCCCTTGCTTCGAGTGGACTCGAAGCAGTTGGCTAGGGGCTCATGAAGTACACGCAGCTCGGACGCACCGGACTCAAGGTCAGCCGACTCGTTCTCGGCACGATGAACTTCGGTCCGCAGACCGACGAACCCACCAGTCACCGCATCCTGGACGAGGCACTCGCCGCAGGCCTGAACTTCGTCGACACCGCCAACGTCTACGGCTGGGGTGAGAACAAGGGCCGCACCGAGGAGATCCTCGGCACCTGGTTCGCCCAGGGCGGCGGCCGCCGGGACAAGACCGTCCTCGCCACCAAGGTCTACGGGAACATGGCCGGCGACGGCGACCCGTGGCCCAACCACGACCGGCTCTCCGCGCTGAACATCCGGCGGGCCGTCGAGGCGAGCCTGAAGCGGCTCCAGACCGACTACATCGACCTGTACCAGTTCCACCACGTCGACCGCCGGACCCCCTTCGAGGAGATCTGGCAGGCCGTCGACGTCCTGATCCAGCAGGGCAAGGTCCTTTACGCCGGCTCCTCCAACTTCCCCGGCTACAAGATCGCCCAGGCGAACGAGACCGCCGCCCGGCGCGGCGCGGTCGGGCTCGTCAGCGAGCAGTGCCTGTACAACCTCGCCGAGCGGCGCGCCGAGATGGAGGTCATCCCGGCCGCCCAGGAGTACGGACTCGGGGTCATCCCGTGGTCCCCGCTGCACGGCGGCCTGCTGGGCGGGGTCATCAAGAAGGAGGTCGAGGGCGGGCGCCGCGCCTCCGGCCGCTCGGCGGACGCGCTGGCCAGCACCGAGGTGCGGGCCCAGGTGCAGGCGTACGAGGACCTCCTCGACAAGCACGGCCTGGAACCCGGCGAGACGGCGTTGGCCTGGCTGCTGACCCGGCCCGGAGTGACGGGCCCCATCGTCGGCCCGCGTACCTCCGAGCAGCTCACCAGCGCCCTGCGCGCGCTGGAACTGGAGCTGGGCGAGGAGGTCCTGGCCGGTCTGGACGAGATCTTCCCCGGCCCCGGCCCGTCCCCGGAGGCCTTCGCCTGGTGATCGCGCCGAGCCCCGGCCGCCGCCCCCTCTCCGGGGCGGCGGCCCGCTCACCGGCGCGGGCGCTCACGGCGCGGCCCGCCCACCGGCGCGGGCGCTCACGGCGCGGCCACCACCCGGGGCAGCAGCTCCTCCGCGCTGGTGTCCAGGTGCAGTTGGATCAGGCGGTGCGGGAAGAAGAACCCGCTGTCCGTGCGGAAGAGCAGGATGCGCTGCTCGGCGGTGTACAGGAAGCGCCGGTAGCGGTAGGGGGTGCGCCCCCGGCGGGCGAGCACCGCGCGGATCGTCCAGTGGCGGACGACCGCCAGTCCCCCGTAGCGAAAGCCGCGCACCACGGCGAACAGCAGGCCCAGCAGGGCCGCGACGAAGCCCGCGCGCCGCAGGCCCTGTCCGGGAGCGGCCAGTCCGATGAGCGCGGTCAGCAGCACCGCGGCCACGACCAGGCCCGCGAACCCGTGGACCAGGGAGAAGCGGACCGTGCGGCGGACCCCCTCGTTGGGACGGGGGCGCCGGTCCTGCAGCGAGGGTTCGAACTGGTTGCCCAGCACGTAGGCCCATCCCAGCGCGAAGGCCGCGACCGGGGCGATCCACGCGGGGTCCGGGCAGAGCAGGTGGACGACGTAGCCGACCAGGGCCTGGACGGCGATCCACACGAGGGCCGACAGGGCCATGCGCTTCACCGGGAACGCGCCCGGCGAGAAGACCGCCCGCTCACGGCGCCGCCAGGTCCACCGCAGCTGCTCCACGGGTGAGAAGACGTCGGTGAGGGCGCCTTCCATCTGGGTGGTCATGACCCACAGGTAGGCGAGCGCCACCACGACGGGTCCCGGTGCCGCCAGGTCCACCCCCGTCAGCAGCAGGCAGAACAGGATGACCGCCATCGTCACGCCGTTGTTCCTGATGGGGATCACCAGGTCTCCGCGCCGGCCCCGGCCGTCCGCGTCCTCGCCCTCCGGCTTCCGCAGGAAATGCTCGTCCGACCTGAACGCCTGCGCCGCCGTGTTGCACACCATGGCCAGGGCCACGGCCGCGGCGCCCGCCGCGTCTGCGTGCAGCACCCCGGCCCGGTCGGCCGCCGCCACCCACAGCACGGGTATCCCGAGGGCGCAGGCGGCCATGGCCACGGTCGGGACGACCCGCGGCAGGACCCCCTCGCGGCGCGGCAGCCAGCTCAGGTCCAGCCGGTCCAGGTACAGGACGTGCTCGCCGCGTGCGGTGAGCGTCCGGGCCAGCCAGGTCAGCCAGGTCAGCGTCCGCTCCGGTGCCTCGTCCGGCCGCGGACGCTCGCGCCGCAGGCACTGCGCCAGGTAGGCGTCGAAGATCCGGCTCCGGCGCTCCGCGTTGCCGCCCTCCAGACGCAGGTCGTCCGCCGACCGGTTGGCGTAGGCGACGCGGATGACGTGCAGCATCATCGGCGACTGCAGCAGCGGCCACAGGTCGGGGTTCTCCTCCAGCGCCGCGTGCACGTCGGCGAGGGCCGCCCGGTCGGCGTTGAGGAAGGCCTGGACGTCCTGCCGGGTCGGCGGCTGGAGCTCGACGTAGCGCAGCGCCCGCAGACCGCGGACCAGGCGACGCAGGTCGCCCTCGTCCGTCCGGCAGCCGACGGCCATGCCGGGGCACAGCTCGCGCAGGCGCAGCAGCTCCCGCACGCACCGGGCCCGGTCCGCCTCCGGCACCTCGTCCAGGCCGTCCAGCACCGGAAGCAGCAGGTGCTCGTCCAGCCAGGTGCGCACCAGCACCCCCGAGACGCCCTGGAACCTGCTCATCGCGGCGGCCAGCCACTCCTCGATCGGCTCGCCCCGGTAGCTGTCGAGGCGCAGGTAGACCGGGATGCGGGCAGGGTCCCTGCCGTCGTCCCCGGCCAGGGCCTCCTCGGCCAGCCGGTGGGCGAGCCGGGCGAGCTGCGTGGTCTTGCCCATGCCCGGCCGGCCCAGCACCACCAGCTCGTCCAGGTCCTCGTAGAGCGCGCGGACGCTGCTCACCCGGGTCGGCACCGGCACGAGCTCGGCCCGCCGGTGCGCCCTGCTCCGGCGCCTGCCCCCGGCGTGCTCCGGCTCCGGCTCCTCGAGGATCACGAACCGCGGCTCCAGGTAGTGGTGGGCCTCCGCCCGCTCGAGGTCCTCGGCCGCCCTCTCCATGACCTGCTTGATCAGCCGCCGCCGCATCCGCACCGCGCGCTTGTCCCTGCGGGCGCGCACCGGGAAGGCGAACACCGCCGCCGCCCACGCCAGGACGGCCCGCACGAAGCGGCGTACGGGGTAGCGGCGCAGCTCCGCGCCGGGGCCCGGCAGCGGCCGCACCGCCCCGTCGGGGCCGGGGCCCTCGGGGCTGTCGTCCGCGACCCCGGGAAGGGGCGCGGGCGGCGGCTCCCCGTCCGCCGGCTGCTGCCGGGCCTGCGCCCGGTGCCAGCGCGGCTCCCACGCACGGGGGTCCCCGCCCAGTGCCCCGACGATCGAGCGGAAGGCGCTCAGCCCCGGGCGCCGCTTGCCGGCGAACGCCTCCGAGACGTAGCCGGGGCTCAGGTGCGCCGCCTCGGCCAGCGCCCTGACCGAGGGGCGGTCCGCCGGTTCCAGCTCCAGGTAGAGCTCGTCGTGGACACGGCGCATGAGCGCCGCCCAGGACCGGAACTCCGGTGCGGCCGCCGCCGGATCGGGACGCTGCGGGCCCTTCGGGCGCGCTCCCCCAGGTCCTGCCATGCGCTCTCCTCGTCCGGGGCCCGTTCATTGGCGTTCACTCGTTCACCGTTGCCCGAAGCCCCTGGTCGGAGGCCTTCGGCGGGCGTAGAAACGGTGTCGCCGGAAGTCGCCGCCGGCCGCGGCGCCGGGTGTCCGCGTCCCTGCCCGGTCCACCATCTTGGCCAGCCGGGCGTCGCCTGTACGGCCAACCGCCAGGTTCGGCGGCTTTGTTGGCGGATCCGCCGAAGTCCCCTTGCCCTGACCGTCCTTCGAGGAGTCCACGATGACCGCACCCCGCTTCCTCGCCTCCCTCGGCGGCCTGCTGACGGCCGCGCTGGGCGTCCTCGCCGAGGCGCCCTGGTGGGTGCTCGCCGCCCTGGTGTTCGGCGGCCTGCTGGTGCTGCGGGCCGAGGCGCTCGTGGGCGCCCGCAACGAAGCGCGCCGCGGGCTGCACGAGGACCGGCTGCTGGGCGAGGTCTCCGGGCAGCAGGCCCTGGACTACCTGAGGGAGGTCAGGCGGGCGCAGCAGCCGGCCGCGGGCCCGGGTGCGGGTTCGGGAGCGGAGCCGGGTGCGGGTACGGAGCCGGGTGCGGGGGGCTAGTCCCGCGGCCGGTAGGGGCTTGCCCCGTCTGGGCTAGCCCCGCGGCTGGTAGGGCCCGCCGATGCCCCAGGCCTGGTGGAGGACCGCCGCGAACTCGCCCGCCAGGCGGTGCTCGCCCGAGGCGTTGGGGTGGGTCCCGTCGTAGGTGTCGCGGTGGATGTCGTACGCGTCCGGGCGGGCGCCCAGCAGGATCGGCGAGGCGGCGGTGGTCAGATCGGCCACCGCCTTCGCCAGGAGCTCGTTGAAGCGGGCCACCTCGGCCGCGAAGGGGGCGTCCTCCTCGGCGCGGATGTTGGGGATCACCGGCAGCAGCACCATCCGGATGCCGGGGCGGGCCTGGCGGGCGGCCTCGACGAAGCGGCGGACGTTGGCGGCGGTGTCCTCGGCGCCGGTGTAGAAACCGAGGTCGATCAGGCCGAGGGAGACGAGCAGGACGTCGGCCCGGCCGGCCGCGGCGGCGGGCCCCACCAGGGGGGCCATGTGCTGCCAGCCCTCGCCCCAGCCGGCCAGGTGGCGGCGGGCGTCCTGCGGGAAGTCCGGGTCGGCGTAGGCCTGGCTGGTGGGCGCGTCGGCGGAGGTGTCGTACAGCTCGCGGCGGGGGCCGACGATCTCGTACGGGCCGCCGGGGGTGGAGCCCAGGTGCTGCCACATCCGGTAGCGCCAGGTGTAGTCGCCGGCGCGTCCGATGGTCATGGAGTCGCCGACGAACATGAAACGCATCCGGTCATCATCGCGGATCACCCGACCCGAGCCCCTGTGATGCCGGACACGCCCGGGCGGGCTGGCAGGCTGGGGGTATGCGCCTGCTGCCGTTGTCGTCCGCCTCCGCCGCCCTGGTACTCGCCCTGCTGCCGCCGTCGTCCGCCCTCGCGGCCGGGTCGGAGGTTCCCGGGGCGTCCTCCTTCACCATCACCGATCCGCGGATCAAGGAGTCGAGCGGGCTGGCGGCCAGCCGGATCCATCCGGGCGTGTACTGGACGCACAACGACAGCGACGACGGCCCGTACGTCTACGCGGTGGACTCGGCGACCGGCAAGACGGTGGCGCGGGTCACGCTGACGGGCATCGGGCGGCCCCGGGACGTCGAGGCGATCTCGCTGGGGCCGGACGGGCAGCTGTACGTCGGCGACATCGGGGACAACAAGGACGGCACCTGGGACCACGTGTGGATCTACCGCTTCCCGGAGCCGAAGCAGCTGGGCGATGTCACGGTCAAGGCGGCGCAGTTCACCGTGCGGTACGCGGACGGGCCGCGGAACGCGGAGGCGCTGATGGTGCATCCGGTGACGGGCCGGGTGTACATCGCGAGCAAGCACGAGAGCACGGGCGGGCTGTACGAGGGTCCGGAGCGGCTGTCCGGGAGCGGGCCGAACGTGTTCCGGCGGGTCGCGGGCGTGCCGTGGGTGACGGACGGGGCCTTCGCCCCCGACGGAAGCCGGCTGGCCCTGCGGGGGTACTTCACGGCCCGTACGTACGCCTGGAAGGACGGGCTGCCGCAGGGCGAGGGCGACCGGCTGGACGCGCCGTGGCAGGGCCAGGCGGAGTCGGTGACGTACACGGCGGACGGTTCGGCGCTGATGTTCGGGACGGAGGGCGGGGCCAGCCGCGTCATCGCGGTCCCGCTGGCCGCAGCGGCCGCCTCGGCGGCGCCGCCGCAGCCGGGGGCCGGGCCGGGCGCCTCGCCCGTGCCGGAGCCGCCGGGCGGCTTCGGCACGGGAGCCCTCGTCCTCGCGGGGGCCCTGGGCCTGGTCTTCGCCGCGAAGCGCCTGCTCCGCCGGCGGGGCTCCGCGGACTAGCCGGCGGGGCTCCGCGGACTAGCCGGCGGCGCCCCCGCCCGGGGGCTCCGCCCCGGGCCCCCGCGCCCCGACCCCCCCGGGGGCCGGCGGGTTCAGCGGCGCCGCACGTGCTCACGGCCGGGGCGCGGGGTCCTCGTCCAGGCGGTATTCCTGCGCGTCCGCGTGGTAGCCGTACAGCTCCCCGTAGCGGCCCCAGTCGGTGGCCGTCTCCAGCTGCTGTTCCACCTGTTCGCTCGTGTAGTGGTGCGACAGCAGGTCGCGGAAGAAGCCGGCCCGCGGCCGCGCCCCGCGCAACCTGCGCAGGGTGGTGTCGATGAGGCGGACCAGCGGGACCTCGCGGGTCGACGGCGAATGTCTCCTTGATGGTGCCGTAGGGGCGCGAGCCGAAGACGACGACCCGGTCGGCCATCAGCACCGCCTCCCCGATGTTGTGCGTGACCAGCACCACCGCCCTGGCGGGGAAGCGGCCGGAGGCCCACAGCTCCATCAGCTCGCCGCGCAGGATCTCCGCCGTCAGCACGTCGAGCGCCGAGAACGGTTCGTCCATCATCAGCACGTCCGGCTCGACGACGAGCGCCCGGGCGAAGCCGACGCGCTGGCGCATCCCGCCGCTGAGCTCCTTGGGGTACGCCGACTCGAAGCCGTCCAGGCCGATCAGGTCGATCGCCTCGACGGCCTGGCGGGCCCGCGCCTCGCGGCCCACCCCCTTGGCCTCCAGGCCCAGTTCGACGTTCTGCCGGACGGTCAGCCAGGGCAGCAGGGCGAAGGTCTGGAACACCATCGCCGTGCCCGGGTTGGCGCCGCGCAGTTCCTCGCCCCGGTAGGTGACGGAGCCGGAGCTGGCGGGGATCAGGCCGGTCAGGCAGCGCAGCAGGGTGAACTTGCCGCTGCCGGACTTGCCGAGGAGGGCCACGATCTCGCCCTCGCGGATCTCCAGGTCGATGCCGCCGAACACGGGCAGTTCGCCGTCCGCGCCCGCGTAGGACCCGTCGTGCCCTTGCCGACCTGGAGCGCGAGGGAGAAGAGCACCAGCACCGCTGCGGCCACGGCGAGGTCCGCCCACGTCAGGCGGCCCTTCGCCGGGGCGGCCTGACCGGTGTGCGGCGTGTCCGGGCGCGCGGTCTCCATCGCGCCCAGCGGACCACGGCCCCTCCCGGGCCGCCGCCCGAGCCATCCAACCGGGGGTACCCGCACAGGTGCGGCGCCCCTCCCGGGGGCCGGCCCCGGGAGGGGGCTGGGGCTACGAGTGGCCCAGGTCGGCGGCGGGGAGGTCGGACGTGGGGACCGAGCCCGTGTCAGGGGACGGGCGGAGGGGGAACTCGTCCGTGGCCATCGAGTCGAGCACCGGCGGGGCCGGCCGCAGCGGGGCCGGCATGACGGCGGCCTCGGAGTGACCGCCGCACCCGTACGAGAGCGAGACCAGCCGCCCGTCGGCCGGGCTGAACTCGTTCGCGCAAACCCCGAAGGCCTGGCCCAGCGAGCCGCCGATCGCGACCAGGAACCCGCAGGAGACGCAGGAGGCCGGGGCGGCCTGCGCCATCGGGGTCTTCGCGCCGAACGACTCGTCCCAGCGGTCGGCCGCGCTGTGCAGCCCGTACCGCGAGAGCACCCGGGCGCGGCGCATGCCCAGTTCCTCGGCCACCGAGGTGATGGACCCGCGGACCGGGACCACCGCGCGGTCGGTGACGTCCGCGTCCTCCGCCTCGACCAGCTCGGCCATCTCCGCGGAGACCACCGAGTTCGGCGGCGGCGCGTCCTCGCCCGACCAGCCCGGCTCCAGCCGCAGGTCCTCGGCGTCGGTGGGCAGCAGGTCGCCCGGGCCCATGTCGCCGGGGCGCAGCCGCTCGCTCCACGGCACCCACTCGGGGGCCAGCAGCGCGTCCTCGCCGGGGAGCAGCACCGTTTCGTCGAGGGTGACGTTCTTCGCGCGGGAGGCGCGGGTCACGGTGACGGCCCAGCGCCAGCCGCGGTAGCCCGGCTCCTTGGACTCGAAGAAGTGCGTGACGACCCGGTCGCCCTCCGCCACGGCGGAGACGTGCTCGCCCACCACACCGGGGAAGGCGGCCTCCTCGGCGGCCGCGCGGGCGAGGTCTACCGCCTCGACGCACAGGCGGTCGGGGGTACGCGGGGTACGGCTTCGCGTCGTCGCAGCACTCACTGGTCTCGTTCTCTCCTACGCCGTCTCACGAGTGCGCCGTCCGTACTGTCGTCCACAACGACCCGTCGGTCTGTCCGTACGTGGAACGGGCGGAGCGGACCAGAGGGCCGCGTCGACGTCCGCACCCGATCGGACTCCGGGCGCACCTTTATGCGATCCATTCTGCGGGATCGCGAAGAGGCGCGCGGCCAAGAGCAACCGCCGGTGGCGCGCTACGCACGCTACCTCCTTCGAAGCCCGGGGCCCACATGCAAGGTCCGATTCGCGCAGAAGCCCGCCCGGCGAGGAACCCCGCGACACGCCGGGGAGGGTCCGGGAGGGACCTGTGGGGCACTATGGCGAGGTGGCACCCGTACGGTCGTCCCGCGACGGCTCGGGACCGGCCAGGCGGGCCGGCCGGGCCCTGGGGCGTGCCCTGCACCTGCCCTTCACGGGGACGGCGCGCGGCATCCGGCGGGCCACGCACGCGCACGGGGCCGGTGAGTCGGGCCTCGGCAGACTGATCGAGCTGCACGCCATCAACGGCGCCGGCGACATGATGATCACGGTGGCGCTGGCCTCGACGGTGTTCTTCTCCGTTCCCACGGACGAGGCACGCGGCCGGGTGGCCCTGTACCTGGCGATCACGATGGCCCCCTTCACCCTGCTGGCCCCGGTGATCGGGCCGCTGCTGGACCGGCTGCCGCACGGCCGCCGGGCCTCGATGGCGGCCGCGATGCTGACCCGGGCGCTGCTGGCGCTGATGATGTCGGGCGCGGTGGCCACGGGCGGCCTGGAGCTGTATCCGGCGGCGCTGGGGGTGCTGGTCTCCTCGAAGGCGTACGGGGTCGTGCGCAGCGCGGTGGTGCCGAGGCTGCTGCCGCCGCGGTTCTCGCTGGTCAAGGCGAACTCCAGGGTCACTCTGGCCGGGCTGCTGGCGACGGGCGTGGCGGCGCCGGTGGGGGCCGGACTGCACCAGATCGGCCCGCAGTGGCCGCTGTACGGGGCCTGCGCGATCTTCGTGTGGGGCACGGTCGCGGCGTTCACGCTGCCGCACAAGGTGGACGAGGCGCGCGGCGAGCGGCGGGCGCGGCTGTCCACGCACGAGGCGCATTCGCGGCGGCCGGGGCTGCGGACGGTCAGCCGGTCCGTCCTGTGCGGGCTGCTGGCGAACGCGTCGATGCGCGGGCTCTCCGGGTTCCTGATCTTCTTCCTGGCGTTCCTGCTGCGCGAGCATCCCCTGGCGGGGCAGAGCGCGGCGGTGTCGCTGGGCATCGTCGGCGTGTCGGCGGGCGTCGGGAACGCGTGCGGCACGGCGGTGGGGGCCTGGCTGCGGGCGAGGGCGCCGGAGGCGATCATCGCGGCGGTGCTGTGCCTGACGCTCGGGGTCGCGGTGCTGGCGGCGGCGTTCTTCAGCGGGCTGTTCATGGCGGTGCTGGGCGCGACGGCGGGCTTCTGCCAGGCGCTGGCGAAGCTGTCGCTGGACGCGATGATCCAGCGGGACGTTCCGGAGGCGGTACGTACGTCCGCCTTCGCCCGTTCGGAGACGCTGCTGCAGATGGCGTGGGTGCTGGGGGGCGCGATCGGGATCGCGCTGCCGTTGAACGGGGTGCTGGGCATGTCCGTGGCCGCGGCCGTGGTCGCCCTCGGCACGACCATGGCCCTGCGCGGCTTCATGCACGCCCCCCGCCACCAGCCCGGCACCCCCCGCCCCCGAGTCGCGTGACCCGGGCGGCGTCCACCACGCCCGTCGCATGGCGCGGCCCACCAACCGGGGCTCCGCCCCGGACCCCCGCTCCTCAAACGCCGGAGGGGCTGGATGTCGCCTCCCACCGCGTACGGCGTGGCCGCGCGGACAACCGCAGCCAAACCCAGCCCCGCCGTCGATCGAGACGCGGAGGTCGGGGGCGGGCCCAAACCCAGCCCCGCCGGCGATTGAGGCGCGGGGGTCCGGGGCGGGCCAAACCCAGCCCCGCCGGCGATTGAGGCGCGGGGGTCCGGGGGCTGGCCCCCGGCAGCGGCGCCGCACCCGAACCCAGCCCCGCCGGCGATTGAGGCGCGGGGTGCGGGGCGGAGCCCCGTGTCGTGGGCCGGGCACAGCCGCAGGCGAAACGGCGCGCCGCAGGCCAGGGGACCCCGTGCAGCGGCGCAGCCCAGCGGCCCGATAGCCTTCGGCTCATGACCGCACCGCTTTTCTCGGGTAGGGCCCGCCGCAGCGTCGCGGCCCTCGGAGCCGTGTCCGCCGGCCTCCTCCTCCTCTCCGCCTGCGACAAGCCGACACCGCTGGCGACCGTGACGGTCGGCACCTCGTCGGTGTCCGCCGAAGCCGCCTGCCACGGCGGCACCGAGCCGCTGTCCATGGACAAGGTCCAGGACTGCCTCACCAACCTGAAGGACGCCAAGACCGTCGAGTACGCCCGCGGCGACACGCTGCGCCTCGGCGTCGAGCCGGACGTCGTCGAGGACGGCAAGAAGTGGCAGGCCGTCCTGGACGGGCAGCCCATCACGGAGCCCTCCTCGAACACCTACCGCAGCTTCCCGGGCGCCGACGTCTTCGCGACCGGCGGCCAGGGCGAGGCCCCGGCCTCGAAGAAGCTCGCCTTCGTCCAGGTCGCCGAGGACGGCAAGCCGCTCTCCGTCTGGACCTTCAACCTCAAGCTCAAGTAACCGGGCGGCACCGGTGCGCGCGCTCGTCGTGACCGCGGTGGCGGCGGAGGCAGACTCCGTCGCCGCCGGGCTGAGCCCTCATCCCGACGCCCCGGGTCCTGAGCCGCGCACCCTTCCCGGCGGGTACCTCGTCACCCGTGCCGGGACTCCGTCCGGGGGGACCCCGGGGGACCTCCCCGGCCCCGCCTTCGACGTGCTCGTCGCGGGCGTCGGTCCGGCGGCCGCCGCCGCCGGCACCGCCACCGCCCTGGCCCTCGGCTCGTACACGCTCGTCGTGTCGGCCGGCATCGGCGGCGGGTTCCAGCCCGCCGCCCCGCCCGGCTCCCTCGTCGTGGCGGACGCGATCGTCGCCGCCGACCTGGGGGCCGAGACCCCCGACGGCTTCCTGGACGTGCGGGCGCTCGGCTTCGGGCACAGCGTGCACCTGCCGCCCGCCGAGCTCGCCGCGCACGCCGCCGAGGCCACCGGGGCGCTGCTCGCGCCCGTCCTGACCGTGTCCACCGTCACCGGTACCGCCGCCCGGGCGGCCGAGCTCGCCGCCCGGCACCCGATGGCCGGGGCCGAGGCCATGGAGGGCTTCGGGGTGGCGGAGGCGGCCGCCGCACACGGGCTGCCCGTACTGGAGATCCGCGCCGTTTCCAACGCCGTGGGCCCGCGCGACCGTGCCGCCTGGCGGATCGGGGACGCCCTCGCCGCCCTCGCCGACGGCTTCCGCTCGCTGGGGCCCGTACTCGCGAACTGGGGAGAACGCCATGAGCACCGGTGAACCGCTGAAGATCGCCTACTCGCCCTGCCCGAACGACACCTTCGTCTTCGACGCCTGGGCGCACGGCCGTGTCCCGGGCGCGCCCGCCCTCGACGTCTCCTTCGCGGACATCGACATCACCAACGGCATGGCCGAGCGCGGCGAGCTGGACGTGCTGAAGGTGTCGTACGCCGTACTGCCCTGGGTGCTCGAGGAGTACGCGCTGCTGCCCTGCGGCGGGGCCCTGGGGCGCGGCTGCGGTCCGCTCGTGCTCGTCAAGGACCCGGCCCTGGCCGGTGGCGCGGGGCCCGACCTGAGCGGCAGGACGGTGGCGGTGCCGAGCGAACGCTCCACCGCCTACCTGCTGTTCCGGCTGTGGGCGGCGGACGTGCTCCCGGCCGGGGTGGGCGAGGTGGTCGTACTGCCCTTCAACGAGATCATGCCGGCGGTGCGCGACGGCCGGGTGGACGCCGGACTGGTCATCCACGAGGCCCGGTTCACCTATCAGGACTACGGGCTGCACTGCCTGGCCGACATGGGCGAGCACTGGGAGTCCACGACCGGCCTGCCGATCCCGCTCGGCGCGATCATCGCCAAGCGCTCGCTGGGCGAGGCGACCCTGAAGGCCCTGGCCGAGTCCGCCCGCGCGTCGGTGCGGATGGCCTGGGACGACCCGGAGGCCTCCCGCCCGTACGTACGGGCCCACGCGCAGGAGCTGAACCCGGCCGTCGCCGACCAGCACATCGGGCTGTACGTCAACGAGTTCACCGCCGACCTCGGCGAGGACGGCTACGCGGCGGTGCGCGGGCTGCTGACCCGGGCGGCGGCCGAGGGGCTGGTACCGGCCATTTCGCCCGGTGCGCTGGCCTTCCCGTAGCCCCGGGGCCGCGGCGGCCCCTCGTATGCGTGTGCCCCGCCCTTCTCTCGAGGGGCGGGGCACCGTCGTGGTGCGGCCGGCTCAGACGTCGAGCTGGTCGGCCACCGCGCGCAGCAGGCCGGCGATCTTCGCGCCGTGCACCTTGTCGGGGTAGCGGCCGCGCTCCAGCATCGGCGTGATGTTCTCCAGCAGGGTCGTGAGGTCCTGCACGATCGAGGCGAGCTCGTCGGGCTTGCGGCGCTGGGCTGCCGCGACGGACGGCGCCGGGTCCAGGACCGTCACCGAAAGTGCCTGGTCACCGCGCTGGCCGGCGACGACACCGAACTCGACGCGCTGGCCGGGCTTGAGGGAGTCGACCCCGGCAGGGAGCACCGACGAGTGGACGAAGACGTCGCCGCCGTCGTCGCGGGAGAGAAAGCCGAAGCCCTTCTCACTGTTGAACCACTTGACCTTGCCGGTAGGCACGTCCGTCCTCTGTCCTTGTGCTCGTCGGGGTCCGAAGTGCCGTGGAACGGCTCCGGACAACAGTGCAGCGGGTCAACTGTGACCCGCCACCTCCAGGCTAATGGTCGAGGGCCCGGTGACAAGACGTTCCCCGGTCCTTCGCCGTCGGCCACTCAGGCCAGGGAACTACCCTGGTGGGGTGACTGTTACTCCTCCTGCCGACGAAGCACGGCCCGGCGACGCCCTGGTGAAGGCCGGCGGCATCGTTTTCATCGTGGGCGCCGTGGCCACGCTCGCGACGATGGCCCCGCTGTTCCTGGACCTCGACCCCTTCCCGTCGTACGCGTGGGCCGTGTGCATGCTGATGGGCGTCGGCTTCGCGATCTCCGCGGCGGGGGTGCTCCGCTCGGCGGCCGCCCAGCGCCGGGCGGCCCGCGCCTCACAGGCGTAGCCGGCGGCGGCGGAGCCGTACGTGCCCTAGGCGGGCTGGGCGGGCTGGGCCGCGACGTACTCCGCGAGCCACTGCGGCAGCGCGGTGAGGTCGGCGAGCACCACGTCGGCGCCCGCGGCGCGCAGTTCCGGCTCCGGGCAGGGGCCCGTCGGCACCACCACGGACAGCGCGCCGGCCTTGCGGGCGCCGCGCACGTCGCCCACGTGGTCGCCGACGTAGACCTGCGCCCCGTACTCGCGCAGCGCCCCGGCCTTGGCCTCGGCCCACAGCCAGCCGATGACGGCGTCCGGCTCGATGCCGAGGTGCTTCAGGTGCAGGCGGGCGTTGGGCTCGTGCTTGGCGGTGACGACGATCGCGCGGCCGCCGAGCGCCTGGACCGCCTCGATCGCCTCGCGGGCGCCCGGCATCGCCGGGGTCGGCTCGATCGCGTATGTGGGGTAGATCTCGCGGTAGCGGTCCGCCATGGCCGGGATCTCGGCCTCCGGGAACCAGTACGCCAGCTCCTCGTCGAGCGGCGGCCCGAGCCGCGTGACCGCCGCGTCGGCGTCGATGAACGTGCCCGTTTCGGCCGAGAGTGCCTGGTAGGCGGCCTTGATTCCCGGACGCGAATCGATGAGGGTCATATCGAGGTCGAAGCCGACGGTGAGGTTCATACCCGCCATTGTGCCGAGGCGGACCGACACCCGGGCCGACGGCGACCTACGGCCGGGGAACGTACAGGTGACACGGGAGACATGGGTGCATGTCTGCCCCGCCCGCTCTCCGGCGCGCCCGTCACGGCCTCCCGCAGCGGCGCCGCACCCGATCCCCCGGGCGGGCCCCGGCTACCGCCGACGCGCCCGCCAGACCAGGTACACGATGGAGGCGACCGCGGCCACCCGGAGCATCCACGGCCACATCCCGTGCAGGGCATGGCTCAGCTGGTCCTCCGGCAGGGCTTCCCCCCAGCGCTCGTTCATCCGGCCCCACAGCCACACCACCGCCCCCGCGGCCACCACCCCCGGCGGCCCGAAGACGGCCCACTTGCGCTCGGCCGGCCCCAGCACCCGCGAGGCGTACGGGAGCAGCCAGCCCACGACGAGCAGCAGCCAGTAGCCGGTGACCACACCGGCGAGCAGGACGGCCGCGGCCAACAGCAGGAAGGCGTTCGGCCGGGGCCGGGGGCCGGCCGCGGCCTCCGCCCCCGCGGCGGGGGCCGCCTCCGCCGCGGCCTCCTTCTTCGCCCGCCGCCGCTCCCGCAGGAACCGTACGAGGCCCCGTACGCCCGACTCCGCCGCCGCGGCCCCGGCTCCGGCCGCGCCCTTGCCCTTGGCCTCGGCTTCGGCCCCCGGTTCGCCCGCCCCCGGCTCCGGCTCGGGCTCGGGCTCGGCCTCCGGCTCGGGGAACTCGATGCCGCCCGCGAACCCCTCGACCTGCGGCCCCGCCCCGTACACCCCGGGGCCGAGCCGCCACCACTCGGGCTCCGACCCTCCCGAGGGGCCGAGTTCGTCCAGGCCGGCCAGGTGGGGCGGCACGTTCCGCGGCTCCGCCGGCGGCTGCGCCCGTGACTTCGGCGGCTTCGGCGGCTTCGGCGGCTTCGGCCCGCGCGGCCCGCGCTGAGCGGGCACGGCCGGGGCGGGAGGGAGCGGCGCGGACCCCGTCCCTGCGGTGCCATGGCCGGCCAGGACCTCCTCCGGCGAGCCGAGCCGCTCCAGGATGCCGCGCACCGCGGCCGGGGTCTCCGGCTCGTACCGGGCGCGCCGACGGTCGATCTCGTCCCGCAGCCCCGCCACGAGCCGCATCCGGTCACCGGAGGACAGCTGCCGCTGCTGCGCCAAGTCCCCGACGCGGCTCAGATATTCGTAGACCAATTGGTCGCTTTCGATCCCCACGCCCGGCTCCTCCCTTACCGCCTGTCCCGAAGGTAGCGCGTGCGCCCGTGGAGCGGCCGCGGGCTCAGCGGATACCGTTGGCCGGATGGGGACCGGCCGACTGACCGGCCGACGCGACCAGGAGGCGACGACCGTGCCTGAGGCAAGCACCGCAGGGGGCGCCGCGACGGGCGCCCCGCGTTCCCTCGCCGAGGCGCTGCGCGCCCGCGACGACGCGGCGCTCGCCGCACTGCTGCACGCCCGCCCGGACCTGCTCAGCCCGGTGCCCGGCGACGTGACCCAGCTGGCCACCCGCGCCGGCACCCGCGCCTCGGTGGTGCGGGCGCTGGAGCGGCTGGACCGGTTCGCGCTGCAGACCGCCGAGGCCCTGGCGGTGGCCCCGGACCCGTGCCCGTACCCGGTGTTGGAGTCGCTGCTCACCGGGCAGGAGGGCACCACCGGCCGCGACAACGGGGCGCGCGCCGCGCTCCCCCGGGCCGTGGCCACCCTGCGCGACCAGGCCCTGGTCTGGGGCGACGAGGACCGGCTGCGCCTGGTGCGCACCGCCCGCGAGCTGCTCGCGCCCGCCGCCCAGCGGCCCTCCCCGACGGGCCTCGGCCCGACCGTCGCCGAGGCCACGTCCGGGATGTCCCCGACCCGGGTCCAGGAGATCGTGGCGGCCGTCGGGCTGCCCGCCACCCATGACCCGGTGTCCGCGGTCTCGGCGCTGACCGGGCTGTTCACCGACCCGGAGCGGATGTCGGCGCTGCTGGACGAGGCCCCGGCGGAGGCGCACCAGGTGCTCGGACGGCTCGTGTGGGGGCCTCCGTACGGGGAGGTGACCCCGAACCCGGCGGCGCCGGTGCGCTGGCTGCGCGACCACGGGCTGCTGCTGCCCGCCTCCGCGCGGACGGTGGTCCTGCCGCGCGAGGTGGCGCTGCACCTGCGCGGCGGCCTCGCGCACCGGGACACCGCGCCGGTGGCTCCGCCGGTGTCCGCGCACCGTGAGCACCGTCCACAGCTTGTGGACGCGAACGCCGCCGGGCAGGCGCTGGCCGCGCTGTCCACCGTCGAGGAGCTGGTGAAGTCCTGGGAGCACGCCGCTCCGCTGGTGCTGCGCGCGGGCGGGCTCGCCGTACGGGACCTGAAGCGGGCCGCGACGGTCCTGGACACCACCGAGCCGACGGCGGCGTTCTGGATCGAACTCGCCTACGCGGCCGGGCTGCTGGCCAGTGACGGGGAGGCGGACGAACGCTACGCCCCCACCCCCGCCTTCGACGACTGGTGCGAACTGCCGCCCCCCGAGCGGTGGTCGGCGCTCGCGGCGGCCTGGCTGCCGGCCACCCGGACCGCCGGCCTGGTCGGCGAGCAGGACGGCAAGGGCCGCACCCTGTCCGCGCTCGGCCCCGACCTCGACCGCTCCGCCGCCCCCGAGGTGCGCCGGCGCGTCCTGGAACTCCTCGCCGCGCTGCCGGAGGGCGGCTCCCCGGCGCCCGACGCGCTGCTGGACCGGCTGGCGTGGGAGCGGCCCGTGCGCGGTACGAGCGACCTGCGCACCCGCCTCGCGCACTGGACCCTGACCGAGGCCGAGGTGCTGGGCGTCACCGGCCGGGGCGCGCTCAGCGCGTTCGGCCGGGCCCTGCTGGAGCACCGCGACCCGGCGCCGCTGCTGGCCCCGCTGCTGCCGGAGCCGGTGGACCACGTCCTGCTGCAGGCCGACCTGACGGCGGTGGCCCCGGGCCCGCTGCGCCGCCCGCTCGGCGACACCCTGGCGGTGCTCGCGGACGTGGAGTCCAAGGGCGGGGCGACGGTGTACCGGTTCACGCCCGGGTCGGTGCGCCGGGCCCTGGACGCCGGGCACGCCGCCGCGGACCTGCACGCCTTCCTCAAGGAGCACAGCCGCACGCCCGTCCCGCAGCCGCTGACGTACCTGATCGACGACGTCGCGCGGCGGCACGGGCACCTGCGGGTCGGCGCGGCCTCCTCGTACGTGCGCTGCGACGACGACGCGATGCTCGGCGAGATCCTGGCCGACAAGCGCTCGGCGGGGCTGGGCCTGCGCCGCCTCGCCCCCACCGTGCTGGCGGCGCAGGCCGAACCCGCCACGCTGCTGGAGGGCTTGCGGACGATGGGGTACGCGCCCGCCGCGGAGTCCCTGACCGGGGACGTGCTGGTGGCCCGGGCCGACGCGCGCCGCACCCCGGCGCGCTCGGCGCCCGTACCGGTGCCGGACGGCCCGCCGGTGCCGGACGACACCCTGCTGGGCGCGGCGGTACGCGCGATCCGCGCGGGCGACGTGGCGGCGACGGCGGTGCGCAAGGAGCCGGTCACGGCTTCGGCTTCGGCTTCGGTCACTCCCGGCGAACTCCCGCGCACGAGCGCGGCGGAGACCCTCGCGACGGTACAGGCGGCCGCGCTGACGGGGTCGGCGGTGTGGATCGGCTACGTGAACGCGGAGGGCGCGGCGAGCCAGCGCGTCATCGCCCCGGTCCGCGTGGAAGGCGGCTTCGTCACCGGCTACGACCACACGGCGGACGAGGTCCGCACGTACGCCCTGCACCGCATCACGGGCGTGGCAGAACTGGCCGAAGACCACATCTGACCCACCCCCGCCAGCCCCCTTCCACCCCCGCCACAATCCAGCCCCGCCGGCGTTTGAGGCGCGGGGCCCGGGGCGGAGCCCCGATCCCTGAGCCGCACCGGCACCCCCAGCCCCGCCAC